>CAMYZK010000125.1 GCA_947303825.1 uncultured Prevotella sp.
CTCGCCATTGCTATGGAGAGTGCCGCCGTAATAATTCTTTTCATTCCTCAATTATCTTAGGATATCGAGCAGTTCAATCTTGAAGATAAGTGCAGAGTAAGGCTTGATCTTATCCTTCTCCTGTGGTCCGTATGCCAGCTCCTGTGGAATGTATACCTCGTATGTCGAACCGACCTTCATCAGCTGCAGAATCTCTGTCCATCCGGCGATGACACCGTCGAGGCTGAACTGTGCGGGCTGATTGCGCTTGTAGCTGCTGTCGAAGACGGTGCCGTCGATGAGGCGTCCCTCATAGTTCACCTTCACGTAGCTACCCTCTGCAGGCTGTGCTCCGTCGCCCTCCTTGATAACCTTGTACTGTATGCCGCTGGCAGTTGTCTTGATGCCGTCTTTTGTCTTGTTCTCGGCCAGGAACTTCTCACCGGCAGCCTTGTTGTCGGCAAACTTGGTAGCGTTCTCCTTGTCAAGCTTAGCCCACTGCTCGGCCTGCTGCTTCTTCTGCTCTTCGCGCTGCTTGGCCTGCTGCACCTTCTCCTGTGCGGTGATGAAAGTCTGCTGAATAGCCTGAGCCTTCTCTACAGGGATAACCAGCTCCTCCTTCTTCACCGAAGCGTTGAAGGCGGCAATGATGTTCTCCCTGTTGAGATACTGGGTGGAGTCCTCACCAAAGAAGTGCTTGTTGAATCCCATCACGTTGTTGCTGATGTCATTCCCAATCTTCACACCGGCATAGTATGCTGCCTGCTTCTTGTCGTCGGCAGAGAGGTATGCCTCGTTGATACCGCGAAGGAACTCGTTGATGTATGCGCTGTCAACGCCAAACTGCTCGCTAATCACCTGATTTGTCAGGCCGTTGGCCATGTTAACACCCAAAGCATAGCTCAGAGAGTCTTTGTCGGTTTTAAAGTTTGCCTTTGGTGCACGTCCTTTACCGCACGAGGCGAGTGTAGCAATAGCTATGGCCACGACGGCCACTAAAGTAAGTTTTTTCATTTCTTTGTTTTGTTTTGTTTATTTATTTGGATTATACTATCTCTATCAGTTCTACATCGAAGATAAGCGAAGCGAATGGTGGGATGAGCTGTCCGGCTCCGCCCTCACCGTAAGCCAGATTGTAGGGGATGAAGAAGCGGTACTTGCTACCCTCCTGCATCAGCTGAAGACCTTCAGTCCATCCGGAAATAACCTGCTGCAGTCCGAAGACTGCCGGCTCGCCCCTCTGCACCGACGAGTCGAACACTGTTCCATCAATAAGGAAACCTTCGTAGTGGCACTTCACCTTGTCGTGTGCCGTTGGCTTTCGGCCGTTGCCCTCATGCAGCACCTTGTACTGCAAACCGCTGTCGGTGGTAACAACGCCCTCTTTCTTTGCGTTCTCTGCCAGGTATTTCTTTCCTTCATTCAGGGCAGCCTTGCCTTTCTCCTGCTGCTCGGCTGCCATTCTTGCTTCCTGCTGCTGGAAAAAGTCGTTAACTAACTTCTGGGCATCACGGTGTCCAATTTTCAGATCCTTGCCATTAAGCACGTCGCTTATCGACTGGGCGAAGTCTTCAATTTTAAGGAAGCTGCCAGCTCCCATCTGGGCTAGCTGCTGACCTATGCCCAACCCTAAGGCGTAACTTAGTTTGTCCATTTCTACCTTTCTCTATATAATAAATAATGTGTAATTCCGAAAAACCGTGCAAAATTAAATATTTTCCCTGATACATTTGCACGGCATCGCCAAAAATTATGTTTATTTAGTATTTCGGCACTACGACGTCACGGGTATATGACAGAGAGTTACCTACGGTGCACAGAGCACTTCGCAGATGCGGTCTTGGAACACTCTTCCCTCTGCAGCCCTGTGCACCCCTTGGTTGATGACACAGAAACACAGTCGGTGGCCATTGGCAGCAGTGAGGTAGCCCGACAATGCCGAAATGCCGGTCACGGTACCGGTCTTTGCCTGTACCTTCCCCTCGGCAACAGTACCCTTCATTCTGTTTTTCAATGTACCATCCTTTCCTGATATGGGTAGCGATGCCAGCAGGTGTGTGTAGAGCTCTTGCTTTTGCCATGCATATCTCAGCAACATGATCTGAGCCTCTACTGGCAGGTAGTTGTACAGCGACAGTCCGCTGCCGTCGGCCAGTCGGTAGCGTGCTGTGTTCAGGCCCAGCTTGCGCAGCAGTTCATACTCCACCTTTTGAGCGTCACGTGCCGACGCCGGTTTCTTTCCCGTGCTGGCTGCTATCTGGTAATATGTTGATTCGGCAAAGAGGTTGTCGCTATCCTTCATCATGTCTTTCAGCACCTCGTCTATGGTATGACTGCAAGTAGCTACCAGCTCTGCGCCTTTCGGCAGCACTGCCGGCACCGTTCGCAAGCCCGTAGTTACTATTCCTACCGCCCGCATCTCCTTTACCAGCTCCACAGCGAAGTTTGCCTTCCCTTCAATGAGCAGCGGAGAGAGTATGGGATTCTTGTCGTCCCAGCACCATCCCTCACCCCATTTCTCGGCCTCCTTCATCGAGCTATCGGTAATGAGCCGCCCCTTGACGCTCTTTATACCCTTTCCTTTCAAGGCTTGTGCAAAGGCCTTCATATCCGACTGGCTGAACAGCGGGTCCATACCGCCTTTACAGATAATGTCGCCCTGCAACACTCCTTTATCAATGGAGCCCTTATAATATAGAGACGTGGTGTACTTGTAACTAAACCCCAACCTGTCGAGTGCAGTAATGGCTGTGAGCAACTTCATGGTAGAAGCCATGCGCATCAGCTGTTTCTCTCCCACGGCATAGATGCAGGCATCATCGGTAAGATCCCACACCATAATACCTACCTGGGTGGTCTGTAACAGCGTATCGGTCATAACCACATCTAGACGGCGGCTCATCTGTTCCTTAAACGAAACCTGTGCACTGGCAGCTACATGCATCAGCAGTGCCAGCATTAGAATAAGCAATTTTGTCTTCATAGGGTGCAAAGGTACAAAAAATTGACTTAGCGAGTGCAGAAAAACCATTTTTTCTGCCAGACATGAGATATTTATCGAAAAATATCAATTATGTGTGCGCTGAAGAAATAAACAATTCTCGCATTTCCCTATTCTTTTTTAGGGATTTTCCCATTGTCATATATAGGAAAATCATTAATTTTGCACCGTAAATACAGATTTTGTTATCACATTTATATAAAGATTATACACTATGAAGAAGCTTATACTAGTAGCAATGTGCTCCGTGGTGCTGTTGAGCAGCTGCGGCAGCTATGAGGCCGCCGGTGCCTATACCGGCAGTCAGTTTGGCAATGTATTGGGCTCGGCCATTGGAGGACTGGCAGGTGGATGGCGTGGCCATGAGATAGGCTCCATCGTGGGAACCATCGGCGGAGCAACCATAGGTGCCGCCATAGGGTCGGCCCATGACAAGAAGGTGCAGCGCCGCTACGATGAGCAGGCCGGGCGTGCCAACCGCCGCTATGAAAAGGTGCGTGCCACGCGCAGCGACGACAGCGGCTACGACCCTTACGGGCGTGGAGATGACCGCATCACGCTGAGTGGCGAGAGCCTCAACAGTGCATCGGGGCTCACACTGAGCAATGCTGCCATTCTGGAAGGAGAGCGCGACGGAGTGCTGAGACGCGGAGAGACATGCCGTGTGGTGCTGGAGATAGTGAACACTTCCGACCGCACCATTTACGATGTCTTTCCTCTCGTTGAGGAGGTGACAGGCAACAAGCACATCTCTGTCTCTCCCAACCTGCGCATAGAGAGCATAGAGCCTTACAAGGCCATCAGGTATACCGCTACGATGAAGGCCGACCAGCGCTTGCGCAATGGCGAGATTGTGGTTAGCGTGGGAGTGGCACAGGGCAACAACCTGCTGGAGTCGCAGACCAGGCAGTTTGCCGTACCCACAACAAAGGAAATGAGATAGGCCGGCCGATGCCAGCCTCTCTTATTTCGTTCTTGTCAACGATTTTCCGTAGAAAAAGTTTGGCGTTTCATAACTTTTGCGTAATTTTGCATGCATGAAATACTACCTCATAGCTG
Source organism: uncultured Prevotella sp. (assembly GCA_947303825.1). Classification (GTDB taxonomy): domain Bacteria; phylum Bacteroidota; class Bacteroidia; order Bacteroidales; family Bacteroidaceae; genus Prevotella. The sequence continues at coordinate 4,040 of CAMYZK010000125.1, forward strand.
GTGAAGCCAGTGGAGACCTGCATACATCTAGACTGATGAAAGAGCTGAAACGTCAAGATGCAGCAGCCGAGTTCAGATTCTACGGAGGCGACCAAATGCTGGCCGCCGGTGGTAGCATGGTGAAACACTACCGCGACCTGGCCTACATGGGTTTCATACCCGTGTTGCTTCATCTGCCCACCATCTTGAAAAACATGAAGCGGGCCAAGCACGACGTTGAGCAGTGGCAACCCGACGTACTCATACTCGTAGACTATCCGGGATTCAACCTCAGCATAGCAAAGCACATTAAGAAGCATACCAGCATACCAGTATTCTATTATATCTCGCCAAAGATATGGGCCTGGAAGGAGTACCGCATTAAAAACATCAAGCGCGACGTAGATGCCTTGTTCTCTATTCTGCCCTTCGAAGTAGACTTCTTTGAGAAGAAGCACAGCTATCCCATACACTACGTGGGCAATCCCACTGCCGATGAGGTGAGGGAGTACAAGGAAGGAAAGGGTGGAAAACCGCAGGACACGGGCAAAGGGCGTAAGACCATAGCCCTGCTCTGTGGTAGTCGCAAGCAGGAGATAAAGAGCAACCTGCCACCCATGCTTGAGGCTACTGCCAAATACGCTGACAGCTACGATGTGGTGATTGCCGGGGCACCGGGCATAGAGCCAGAATACTACAAGCAGTTTACTGAGGGCCACCACGCCGGGATAGTCTTTGGCAAGACCTACGACCTTCTGTCTGAGGCCCATGCCGCACTGGTGACCAGCGGGACGGCGACGCTGGAAGCTGCTCTCTTCGGAGTGCCGCAGGTGGTGTGCTACAAGATGGCGATGTCGCGCTTCTGGGGATGGCTAAGAAAAATGCTGCTGAAGGTGAAGTATGTGTCGCTGGTCAATCTTATTGCCGACAGCGAGGTGGTGCCCGAGCTCGTTGCCGACACCTTCAGCCGGCAGGTTCTTGACAGCGAGTTGGCAGCCTTGCTGCCCGACGACAGCCCAAGGCGCAGGCAGATGCTCAGTGGCTACGACAGGGTATGGGAAAAGCTGGGCGACAAACGCGCTCCCGAAAACGCGGCAAGGCTCATGCTGCAGCAGCTGGGCAAATAGCGTAGCAGACAATTATAAACCTTAAACTATATTCAATTGCAATGAAAAAGAAAATCGTTGTCTTGACAGGAGCAGGAATGTCAGTGGAAAGCGGACTGAAGACCTTCCGCGATGCCGACGGTCTGTGGGAGGAATACCCCGTGGCAAAGGTTGCAACACACGAGGGATGGGAAGCCGACCCGGAACTGGTGACAAACTTCTATAACATGCTTCGCAAGAAATGCTGGGGCGTGAAGCCTAATGAAGGGCACCGACTGGTGGCCGAGCTGGAGAAGAAATATGACGTAACGGTGGTGACCCAGAATGTGGACAACCTGCACGAGCAAGCCGGCTCTACCCATGTGGTTCACTTACACGGGGAGCTGATGAAGGTGTGCTCAAGCAACAATGTCGACGACCCACGCTACATTCAGCAGCTCACTCCCGATAATTGCGAGATAAAACCCGGAACCAAGGCTGGCGACGGATCACTCCTCAGACCGTACATCGTGTTCTTCGGAGAGGCCGTCCCCAACATCAGCATAGCTGCCGAAGAAGCACAGAAAGCCGACATCTTCATCATTATTGGCACAAGCCTCAACGTCTATCCGGCTGCCGGACTGGTGCACTATGTGCGTCCTGGAGTGCCCGTCTACCTTATCGACCCTAATCCCATAAACGCAGGGGCAGGAGTAAAACAGATAATGAAAGGCGCATCGGAAGGAATGCGGGAGCTGTACAAAGAACTGACCTAAACGTTTTTTAACGTCAAAAACTTTGGCAATTACTTTTTATTACTTACCTTTGCAGCAGAAAAGACAAGACATCTTGGAGATAAGGATTCCGACCTGCAAAAAACGGTCGGGATTCTTTGTTTTACTGCGAAAAACGAAAACCTTATACAAACCGAATAATTATCAATAGAAAAAACAAATAGGAAAATGGCATACATGTCACAAGAGGGCTATGACAAGCTCATAGCCGAACTAAAGCACCTGGAGGGCATTGAACGCCCAAAGGCATCGGCCGCTATAGCAGAAGCACGCGACAAAGGCGACCTGAGCGAGAACAGCGAATACGAGGCTGCCAAAGAGGCACAGGCTCATCTCGAGTCAAAGATAAACCAGCTGAAAGTAGCCATCAGCGAGGCGAAGATTGTTGACACGTCAAGACTGAGTGCCGACTCTGTGCAGATTCTATCAAAAGTGGAAATGACCAATTTGGCCAACAAGGCACGCATGACCTACACCATCGTCAGCGAGAGTGAGGCAAACCTGCGCGAAGGAAAGATTTCCATCCAGACCCCCATCGCCCAGGGCCTGCTTAACCACAAGGTGGGAGACGAGGTGGAGGTAAGGATTCCACGCGGCACCATCAAACTACGAATTGAGAAAATAACCGTCGGCTAAATAGTCAAATAGTAAAATAGTCAAATAGTAAAATACCAAGATGGATATATTCAGCAAAATAGCAGCAGGAGAAATTCCCAGCTACAAGTGTGCAGAGGACGACGAGTTCTATGCATTCCTCGACATCAACCCTCTGGTTAAAGGACACACACTGGTGATACCCCGCAGAGAGGTGGACTATTTCTTCGACATGGACGACAACGAGCTGGCACGCTATCAGCAGTTTGCCAAGCGCGTGGCCATAGCCATAAAGAAAGCTTTCCCTTGCCGTAAGGTGGCACAGGTGGTGCTGGGGCTTGAAGTGGCCCATGCACATATTCACCTCATACCCATGCAGAGTGAGGCCGATGCCGACTTCCGTCGTGAGAAGCTCAAACTGTCGGAAGAAGAATTCAAGACAATAGCATCCAAAATTCAGGCAGCCTTTGAGTAAGGCTGCCTGTTTTCATACAAACCGGTCTCCGTAGCGGATGCCCACCTCATTGACATACTTCCTTATGAGAGAAGACGAGTCGCCCTTGGGACAGATAAGCAGCACGTCGC
>CAMYZK010000126.1 GCA_947303825.1 uncultured Prevotella sp.
GGCCGACGTTCCCGTGGCCAGCGACTCGGTGAAGAGCAGTGCAGGCATAGTGGTGCAGGAGAACCAGAACAACCAGATAGACGAGATATTCCGCTCGATGCGTACCAACATACAGTTCATGATGAACAGCGACCAGAAGGTGATACTCTTCACGTCGAGCACATCGGGCGAGGGTAAGACGTTCAACGCCGCCAACCTCTCGGTGAGCTTCGCACTGCTGGGCAAGAAAGTGATTCTTTGCGGTCTTGACATCCGTAAGCCTGCTCTGGGACGTCTCTTCGGCATTACCGACAGAAGTGCTGGTATGACACCGCTGCTGGTCAGGGAGACCGTCGACTGGGACGATGTGACAAGACAGATTCGTCCGTCGGGCGTAAACGCCAACCTCGACCTGCTGCTGGCCGGTCCTACACCTCCAAACCCTGCCGAGCTGCTGGCACGCAAGAACCTTGGCGAAATCATCGACATGCTGCGCGAGCACTACGACTATGTCATCCTCGATACCGCTCCTGTGGGTCTGGTGACAGATACCCTGTCTATCGGTAAGTTTGCCGATGTCACAGCATTCGTTTGCCGTGCCGACTACACTCCGAAGAACAGCTTCGTGATGGTCAACTCTCTTTATAACGAGAAGAAGCTGCCCAACATGTGTGTCGTCATCAACGGCGTTGACATGTCGAAGAAGAAGTACGGCTACTACTATGGCTACGGCAAGTACGGCAAGTATGGTAAGTATGGTCGCTATGGCACCTACGGCAACTACGGCTACGGCAAGTACGGCTATGGCAACTATGGCAACTATGGTAACTACGGCAACTACGCCGAGAGCCACTATAGCAACAAGGAGGACAACTCTATTAAGAAATAGACAAGTAAAGAGAAAAACAGCAGACTTTGTTTATGGCAACGATAGCAGTAGACTTTGACGGTACCATTGTGGAGCACCGTTATCCGGAAATAGGAGAAGAACTTCCATTTGCAACCGACACGCTGAAGATGCTTATCAAGGACCGCCACAAGGTGATATTGTGGTCGGTGCGCGAAGGCAAGCTGCTCGACGAAGCCGTGGAATGGTGCCGTGCGAGAGGCGTGGAGTTCTATGCTGTCAATCGTGACTATCCAGAGGAGACAACAAAGAACAATCCCCACTTCAGCCGTAAGCTTAACACCATCGACTACTTCATCGACGACAGGAACATAGGCGGCCTGCCCGACTGGGGTACCATCTATCGCATGATATCGCGCCACAAGACGTGGCACGATATCATCGTGGAAGAGGTACAGAGTGCCACCATGGCTCCCTACGAGCAGGTGCATCCCAAGAAAAAACCTTGGTGGAGGTTCTGAAAAAGTGTAGCTTAGGCTACACTTTTTCAGTTAAGAGTTAAGAATTAAGAGTTCTTGGACGAGCCAAGCGGCAAAGCCGAGCGAAGAGTTGAGAGTTAAGAGTTAAGGATTTCTTATAGTCGCTATGCTTTCTTGCGTCCCTCTGGAGCGGCAGAGCCGACCAGTAAAAGCGGCAGACTATTCTCTTTCCACTTTCCTCTGATTACTCGGTAATCATATCCCACTTTCCTCTTTCCACTTTCCACTGATTACTCGGTAATCATATCTTTCATCTTTCATCTTTCATCTTTCATCTTTCATCTGACAAAAAGTTGGCTGCGCATCAATGAGACGCGCAGCCAACTTTTTAACCTTTAACCTTTTAACCTTTACTTTACCTTCTCTACGATGGCCTTGAAAGCTTCGGGATTGTTCATGGCCAGGTCGGCCAGCACCTTGCGGTTGATCTCAATCCCAGCCTTTGCCAGCGCACCCATCAGCTTAGAGTAGCTGATGCCCTCCTGACGAGCGGCAGCGTTGATACGCTGAATCCACAGTGCACGGAAGTTGCGCTTCTTGTTACGGCGGTCACGATAGGCGTATGTCAGGCCCTTCTCCCATGTGTTCTTGGCTACTGTCCAAACATTCTTCCTGGCTCCAAAGTAGCCACGGGTGAGCTTAAGAATTCTCTTACGCTTTGCTCTTGATGCGACGTGATTAACTGATCTTGGCATAGTTTTCTACATGTTTTTAATGTTAGACAATAGGTTTGGTTAGCGGAGACACAACAGGTCGCGCACCTGCTTCATGTTGGTCTTGTCTACAATCTCGTAGCCCACCAAGTTGCGCTTCTGCTTCTTGGTCTTCTTTGTCAGAATGTGGCTGTGGTAAGCGTGATGTCTCTTTACCTTACCTGTTCCGGTGAACGAGAATCTCTTCTTAGCTCCGGAGTTTGTCTTTACTTTTGGCATTTTTTTAACTTTTTAGTTTTTTAATATGTAATTTATTAAGCGATGGCAACGCATATACCGGGCGCAGCGCATCTTTTCTCTCTTTATTCTTCTGTTTCAGTAAGCTTCTTCAGCGCATCGGCACTGATCTTGGCATTTGCCAGCATTCCGCCGTTGGCAGGCATGTCTGAATCGATGTCGAGGACTGCACTTTCATCTTTCCTCTTAGTGTTTTCCTCTTTTCTCCTTTCCTGGCTCTCTGCCTCGGCAGCCTCGCGGTCGCGTGCCTGCTGGCTCTTCTTCTGTGTGCCGGCTTTCTTCGGAGCGAGATAGAGGAACATCTTCTTTCCTTCCAGGCTAGGCATAGACTCTACCTTGCCCACCTCTTCCAGGTCATTGGCAAAGCGTAGCAGCAGCACCTCTCCCTGTTCCTTAAACAGTATGGAGCGACCACGGAAGAAGACGTAGGCCCGCACCTTGTTGCCTTCTTCAAGGAACTCGCGTGCATGCTTGAGCTTGAACTGGTAGTCGTGCTCGTCGGTCTGAGGTCCGAATCTTATCTCTTTCACCTCTACCTTCACCTGCTTTGCTTTCATCTCCTTCTGACGTTTCTTCTGCTGGTAGAGGAATTTTGAATAGTCGATGAGACGGCATACTGGCGGATTGGCATTCGGCGAAATCTCCACCAGGTCTACTCCCTGCTGGTGTGCCATGTCCAATGCTTGTCTGATGGGTATTACTGTTGAGCCATTGTCGCCCACGATGCGCACTTCGCGTACACGAATCTGCTCATTGATGCGGTACTGGTTGTTTTTTTTGTCTGTCTTCATCTACCTTTTTTCAAAATCGGATGCAAAGGTACTACAAAAGGCGGAAATGACAAAATAAAATGCCAATTATTTTTCCTATTCTGCAAAAGAATGCTTACCTTTGCACTCGCTGACGGCACTTAACGCCTAATTGCATAACACTAAACTAGATAAAGAGACGATGGACCCTATAAATGAGTTCTTTTCAACAGTAAGCTCCTGGCTATGGGACTGGCCAATGATTATCCTGCTGCTAGGCACGCATCTTTTCCTTACCATCCGCCTTCGTGTTCCTCAGCGCAGGCTGTTTACTGGCATCCGCCTGTCGCTGAAGCGCGATGACGGTGCCTCTGGCGATGTCAGCCAGTTTGGAGCCTTGGCAACGGCCCTGGCTGCCACCATAGGCACGGGCAACATAGTGGGAGTGGCAACGGCGGTAGCTCTTGGCGGTCCGGGAGCAGTGCTGTGGTGCTGGCTCACGGGCATCTTCGGCATGGCCACCAAGTATGCCGAGGGCCTGCTTGCTGTGAAATACCGTGTGAAAGGCCCGGATGGAAGCATGTACGGTGGTCCGATGTATGCCCTGGAGCGGGGATTGGGCCTGAAGTGGCTGGCCATACTCTTTGCCGTGTTCACCGCGTTGGCATCGTTTGGCATAGGGTGTACGGTTCAGGCCAACAGCATAGCGCTGCTTGCCAATGAGACCTTCGGAATCCCTACTTGGATAGTGGGCATCTTCGTGTGTCTGCTCACCGCCGTTGTCATACTGGGTGGCGTCAGGTCGATAGCTCGTGTGTGCACGGTGCTTGTGCCTTTCATGGCGGTGTTCTATGTCATAGGATGCATCGTGATACTCATAATGAACGCCTCGTTTGTCGTTCCTGCCGTGAAACTTATCGTGTCGTCGGCCTTCAATCCCTCGGCAGCAGGCGGTGGCTTTGTTGGGGCAACGGTGATGATAGCCGCCCGCTACGGCATTGCCCGCGGACTCTTCAGCAACGAGAGCGGCATGGGCAGTGCTCCCATAGTGGCAGCGGCAGCGCAGACGCGCAACCCCGTGAGGCAGGCACTGGTGAGCAGTACTGGCACCTTCTGGGACACCGTGGTGATATGTGCCCTCACTGGAGTCGTCCTGGTGAGCAGCATCCTGGCCTATCCCGACATCAGCTACAGCGACGGGGCGGCACTCACCAAGGTGGCGTTCAGCAAGATTCCCGTCGTGGGGGCACCGCTGCTCACTTTCGGCATCCTCACCTTTGCCTTCAGCACCATCTTGGGATGGAGCTACTACGGTGAGAGTGCGGTTAACTACATTGAGCATCAGCATGCCAACCGCTTCTATCGCATACTCTTCATCGTGGCACTGTTCTTCGGATGTATCATCAACCTTGATGTGATATGGAACATTGCCGACACCATGAATGCCCTCATGACCATCCCCAACCTCATTGCACTGCTGCTGCTGAGCGGTATTGCTGCACGCGAGACCAGGAAGTACCTGTGGTCGGGCAATCTGGACAAGTGCATGGACGATGATGAGGCGTAGAACTCGTGTGTTTTCCGTGGTATGAGAAAAAGGGCTGCGTTTTTCAGGTAAAAACCCTGAAGTTTCTGAAAAAAAGGCTGCCTCTTTAACAAAGAGGGCAGCCTCTATTTCAACGGGAGCACCCTTTTTCCAAGCGAATCACCCCTCTTCCGAGCAGAACACCCCTTTTTCAAGCAAGACACCCTAATGGAGGCAAAATGCGAAAGTTATAAAACTTATCTGCAAATGTTTGTCTGTTTGCGAAAGATTGTGTAACTTTGCATCCCGAAATCAAAAACACGTTATAATAATGTATAGAAGCAAGACTTGTGGCGAGCTTCGTCTCGCCGATGCCGGCAGTGATGTGACGCTTGCCGGATGGGTGCAGCGCACTCGCAAGATGGGCGGCATGACTTTTGTTGACCTGCGCGACCGCTATGGTCTGACGCAGCTGGTGTTCGACGAGGGCGACGATGCCGCACTCACCGAGCGTGCCAACAAGCTGGGACGCGAATGGTGCGTTCAGGTTGTGGGCCGTGTCAGCGAGCGCCAGTCAAAGAATCCCAAGATGCCTACTGGCGACATCGAGGTATTTGTAAAGCAGCTCAATGTGCTGAGCGAGAGCCTTACGCCCCCGTTCACCATCGAGGACAATACCGACGGCGGCGACGAGCTGCGCATGAAGTATCGCTATCTGGACCTTCGCCGTCAGGCTGTGCGCAAAAATCTGGAGCTGCGCCACCGCATGACCATCCTCATACGTAACTTCCTCGACTCACGCGAGTTCATAGAGGTAGAGACACCCATACTCATTGGTTCTACGCCCGAGGGTGCCCGCGACTTTGTGGTTCCCTCGCGCATGAATCCCGGACAGTTCTACGCCCTGCCGCAGAGTCCGCAGACGTTGAAGCAGCTGCTCATGGTGTCGGGCTTTGACCGCTACTTCCAGATAGCAAAATGTTTCCGCGACGAGGACTTGCGTGCCGACCGCCAGCCGGAGTTCACCCAGATAGACTGCGAGATGTCGTTTGTTGACCAGGAAGACATTCTCGAGGTGTTCGAGAGCCTGGCCCGCCACCTGTTCAAGGAGGTGCGCGGCATAGAGCTGCCCCCACTGCAGCGCATGACGTGGCACGAGGCCATGCGGCGTTTCGGTAGCGACAAGCCCGACCTGCGCTTTGGCATGGAGTTTGTCGAGCTGATGCCGCAGCTCAAGGGGACGGGCACCTTCCCCGTGTTCAACGATGCTGAGTATATTGGCGGTATCTGCGTTCCTGGCTGTGCCGACTACACCCGCAAGCAGCTGGACCAGCTCACCGACTTCGTGAAACGTCCCCAGGTGGGAGCCAAGGGTTTGGTATACGTGAAGTTCAATGCCGACGGCACAGTAAAATCCTCCATCGACAAGTTCTATGCTCCCGAGGTATGGCAGCAGGTAAAGGAGGCCATGGGAGCCAAGGACGGCGACCTCGTGCTGATACTCAGCGGCGACAATGCCAACAAGACCCGCATCCAGCTCTGCACCCTGCGTCTGGAGATGGGTGAGCGCTTGGGCCTCAGGGACAAGAACAAGTTCGAGTGCCTGTGGATTGTTGACTTCCCCCTCTTCGAGTGGAGCGACGAGGAACAGCGCCTCATGGCCACTCACCATCCCTTCACCCTGCCCAATCCCGACGATATTCCCCTGCTCGACACCGACCCGGCCAAGGTGCGTGCAGTGGCCTACGACTTCGTGTGCAACGGCGTAGAGGTGGGCGGTGGCTCGCTGCGTATCCACGACGGCAAGCTGCAGGAGAAGATGTTCGAGATACTGGGCTTTACCCCCGAGCGGGCTATGGCTCAGTTCGGATTCCTTATCAACGCCTTCAAGTACGGCGCACCGCCTCACGGTGGCCTGGCCTTCGGTCTCGACCGCTTCGTAAGCCTTATGGCCGGCCTCGACAGCATACGCGACTGCATAGCCTTCCCGAAGAACAACAGCGGGCGCGACGTGATGCTCGATGCTCCGGGAGAGCTCGACCCCAAACAGCTGGAGGAGCTACAGTTGAAGCTTGACACTAAGGAAGATGCCCCTGAAAGGGGCTAACACCTAGCACAGGGGCTTGCCCCTGTGTCTGTGGATTCATCCGTTGGGGGGCTATTATTTTGCTACTGATTCAACCTTTCGGAGTAGACTTATGGGTTAGTTGCAAGGATGCTCAACAGTTCGGAGAAATGTTCTATCTGGACCATGTGCCTGTGGCTGAAGTGCTCGTGGTGCTCCAGCTGCCAGGTTACATGGAAAGGAATATAGACAGCCTGGCAGCCAATGGCCAGGGCAGGGGCAATGTCGCTTTTCAGCGAGTTTCCCACCATGAGCAGCTCTTCAGGCTTTATCGACAGCTTGCGACAAAGGTTTTGGAATTCTGTTTCCCCTTTGTCGCTTGTTATTTCTGTGTGCTCGAAGAAAGGGGTGAGCCCCG
>CAMYZK010000127.1 GCA_947303825.1 uncultured Prevotella sp.
CCCAGCTCAGTGGCTCTATGGCAGTGTCGATGATGTCGGCACCGTTGTTGCACACCTCAAGGATGCTTGCCATCGAGAGACCAGGGCCTGAATGTCCGTGATACTGTATGATGATGTCGGGGTGTTTCGTCTTGATGCTCTTGGTCAGGGCACCCAGCAGGGCAGGCTGGCCTATTCCCGCCATGTCCTTAAGGCATATCTCTTCGGCACCGGCTGCTATTACCTCATCAGCAATCTTGCTGTAGTACTCTACCGTGTGAACGGGCGAGGTGGTAATGCAGAGCGTGGCCTGAGGTATCATGCCTGCAGCCTTGGCCCACTTGATGCTGGGGATGATGTTGCGCGTGTCGTTGAGTCCACAGAAGATGCGGGGTATGTCAACGCCTTGGGCGTGCTTCACCTTATACATAAGTTCGCGCACGTCGTCTGGCACCGGATACATGCGCAGCGCATTCAGTCCTCGGTCTAGCATGTGGGTCTGGATGCCTACCTCGTTGAAGGGTTTGCAAAAAGCACGCACTGCCAGGTTGGGGTTCTCGCCTGCCATGAGGTTCACCTGCTCGAAGGCACCGCCGTTGGTTTCCACACGGTCGAAACAGCCCATGTCGATGATGACGGGTGCTATACGCTCTAACTGATCCTTACGAGGCTGGAATTTTCCGCTCGACTGCCACATGTCGCGATAGACAAGGCTGAACTTGATTTTCTTCTTTTTCATAGTCTGATGTTTAGGATTAGAATAATATTTTGCAAAGGTAGTCTTTTTCGTGCAGTTTGAGTACACAAAGTAGTTAAAAGGAGTTAAAGCGGGGCGTTGCTAATGAAAAAACATTAACTTTTGCCTTGTCAAACTCTCTGTAGCTTCTTAATTTGTAACTTTGCATAATTATTTTTCTGCTTATGAAAATACATTCGATGGTCTTCTTGGCGGTTGCCCTTATTACAATAGCATGCTCGCAACTGCCTTCTGCTACAGTCGAGACTCCCTCTTCTTCTGTTTCGGCAGTCGACAATACCATTTATGGCCTGGCGTGCGACGGCAGCAACGATACTATAGTGGTTTTTCTGAGAATGCCTTACACCGGGGCTAATCCCGACACGCTCAACATTCTTCAGGCTTCAACCAGTCACAAGGTGTTTGGAGACGTGCGCATTGGAGACCGCCTTGCAATAGTTAGGAATGCACAAGACAGCACTGTTGCCGACATCGTCATCGTGACGCAAGACCTCATGGGGCCGTGGTGCTATAAGGTGAACCCTACGCTGAAGCGCCGTGCCGACACCGACGACCAGACCTACGCCCAGATAGTGAGCCAGCTGCCCGACTCCATTGCCCAGATGCTTAAGATGGAGCTGGAGTATGGCATGAATCTGAAGGCTGACAGTGTGGTGACACCTATTGGGATGGTTCGCCGGCCTTCCACTGTCGACGAGGAGAGCCCTGTGGAGTTTCCACGTCAGAAGATGTACAGGCAGTGGTGCATCAAAAACGGACGGATATTGCTCATGGAGACACAAATGGACTCTATAGGAAATGCCATACCTGTTGTTACCGACACGGCAGAGCTGGTGATGCTTACACCCGACACACTGGTGCTCAGAATGAATGGTGTGGACCGTGGATATTACAGGCGGACCGATGGTACCGACGTGAAATGATGCCCGGCAGGTATGTCCATAACATAAATCTAGTTAATTTTACTGCCAAAATTGCAGTCGTATCGGAAAAAATGTGTAATTTTGTCAGCTGAAATGGACAACAAAGAGCTGCAAGGCATCAAAAAGAGATATAACATCGTGGGAAACTGCGGTGCGCTCAATCAGGTTTTGGACATCTCACTGCAGGTGGCGCCAACCGACCTTAGTGTGCTCATCGTGGGAGAGAGTGGAGTGGGAAAGGAAATTATTCCCCGCCTCATCCACGACAACTCTCCTCGCAGGCGCGAGAAGTATTTCGCCATCAACTGCGGCTCCATTCCTGAAGGCACCATCGACAGCGAACTGTTTGGCCATGTGAAGGGTTCCTACACTGGAGCCATTGGCGACTCACTGGGATATTTCGGCGTGGCAAACAAGGGAACATTGTTCTTAGACGAGGTGGGCGAGCTTCCGATGGCTACCCAGGCCCGTCTCCTTAGGGTTCTTGAAACCGGTGAATATATTCCCGTGGGAGCGACAGAGGTTAAGAAAACCGATGTTCGCATTGTTGCTGCAACAAATGTCAATATACACAAGGCCATAAGCGAGGGACGCTTCAGGGAAGACCTCTACTATAGGCTGAACCGCATACCCCTACAGATGCCGCCTTTGCGTGAACGCGGAGAGGACATCGTACTGCTGTTCAGACTCTTTGCCATGGAGATAGCCGAGAAGTACAAGATGGAGAGGGTTGTCCTCACCGACGAGGCTAAGCAGATGCTTATGCACTACAAGTGGCCGGGCAATGTAAGGCAGCTCAAGAACATCACCGAGCAGATAAGTGTGCTAAGCAAGGAGCGCATCATCACGCCCGAAGTGCTCGCTAAGTTTATACCGCAGGACAAGGACACCACGCAAATCACCGTCTTGCCTCATCAGGGTGGCGACCACTCCTTTGAGAATGAGCGAGAGATACTTTACAAGATCCTGTTCGAACTGCGTGGTAATGTCAACGACATGCGGCGAGAGATAAGTCAGCTGAAGAAACAGATAGACGACGTAAAGACTGCCCCGGCAACAATCATTGGCTCGACCACGCCCATGCCCGCCGTTCCTGCCATGCCCACCATGTCGGCCGATGTTGAAGATGCCGAGGCCGAAGAGTATGTCGAACCCACTGCATCTGCTGAAAACCTGAACCTCAACGACCTCAGCAGGCAGATGCTGGAGAAAGCACTTGAGCGCAACAACGGCAACAGGAAGAGGGCTGCGCAAGAGCTGGGTATCAGCGACCGTACGCTCTACCGAAGGCTCAGGCAATATGGAATGATACTCGTCATGTTGCTCACCCTTACGCTACAGGCGTGCTCGGTGAGCTACACCTTCAATGGGGCCAGCATCGACTATAACACCACCAAGACCATACAGATAGCCGACTTCCCCATACGTTCAAGCTATGTCTGGGGACCTATGGCCAACATCTTCAACAATCAGCTCAAAGACCAGTATGCCAATCATACAAAGCTGCAGCAGGTGAAGAGAAACGGAGACCTGAAGCTCGAGGGAGAGATTGTCAAGTATGAGCAGAGAAACAAGTCGGTATCGGCAGAGGGCAGCTCGGCACAGGTAGAACTGTCTATGACGGTGAATGTGAGATTTACCAACAACAAGAAACACACCGACGATTTTGAAAAACAGTTCACGGCTTCTCAGAGCTACGATTCCAACCTCAGCCTCAACGCTGTGCAGGAAGAACTGGTAACACAGATGGTGAAAGACATTACCGATCAGATATTCAATGCTACGGTGGCCAACTGGTAACGAAACACAATACCTCTAAGGATGAATATTGCAGAACTTATAAACAACCCGAAACTGCTCGACCGCGACACCCTATACGACCTGCGGTCTATGCTTGCACTCTATCCATATTTCCAGAATGCAAGGCTGCTGCTGCTCCAGAACCTCTACCTCCTCCACGACCCTTCCTTCGACGAGGAGCTCAGGAGGGCTGCAATATACATCACCGACAGAAAAGTGCTCTTCCAGATGATAGAGGCTGCCCACTACCGCATTGTTAGGCAGGACACCAAGAAAGAACCCAGTCCTAACAAGGCCGACCAGGACAGCAGGACATTGTCGCTCATTGACGACTTCCTCGACTCTATACCAAAAGATGAAGAGATAGCAGGACCTCCAAAGGGACGCAAGCCCACACCTGCCGATGCAGCCGTAGACTATGTGGCTTACCTGCTGGAGAGCCAGACAGAAGACGATGCAGAGGAAGCTCCACAGCTCATTGGGCAGCAGCTCATCGACTCCTTTATCGAGAAGGACAAAGGAAAGATTGTACTTAACGAAAATCCGGTGCTCAAACCAGAGGAAGAACAGCTTGTACAAGAAGAGGAAAATCACGACGAACAAGGGGTATATACCGAGACTCTTGCCAGGATTTACATAAAACAGGGCAATTATTCTAAGGCTTTACAAATTATTAGGCAATTAAGTTTGGATAATCCGAAAAAAAATATTTACTTTGCAGACCAAATTCGATTTTTAGAGAAATTGATTATAAATAATAACAAAAAATAATAGCTAAAAAATGTACACATTACTGTTAATTCTTATCGTACTTGCCGCCATTCTTATGGTTGGCATCGTGTTAATCCAAGAGTCAAAAGGCGGTGGCCTTGCATCAAACTTTGCTTCGTACAACCAGATTGGTGGTGTGAGAAAGACCACAGACTTTATTGAGAAGATGACATGGGGCCTTGCTGCCGCCATGGTAGTCATCAGCGTGGCATGTGCATACGTGGCACCTCGCCATGGACAGCAGGGACCTGCCGTGATGAATATCACCAACACTCAGACCAACCCCAACAGTACTCAGGGCGTGTCGGCACCTGCCACAGGCACTGACGCCGCCGCTGCAAAGAGCACTGACGCCGCCGCCACTAAAGGCACTGACGCCGCCGCTGCTGGAGAGACTAAGAAATAAGTTCCTTTCCACATTATTATTATATAGAGGGGGTGCCTATTGTGACACTCCCTCTTTTTTAGCCCTTACCTGACGATGGAGAAGCATGTGCCAAGTGTTAAATATCAATGAAAAACAATCGGAATTCTGAACAAATATCAAGAGCGTGGTGCTATTTGATTTTTTAACATTTCGGAAATAGCTGATTTTCAGCTGCTTGCAAAAAAGTTACAAAAACCACCGAAAAAAAATCACAAAAAATGATACGTGGTATGAAAAAAATATCTACCTTTGCAGCGTTTTAATAAACTAATGATTGTTTTACAGATTTAAAAAAGCACAGAAATGAAAAAGATTGCATTTGTTTTCGCAGCAGCTGCCATGATGGTAGCTTGTGGCCAGAAGGCAGCCGAGGTTGTTCTGACCGCCGAGGATTCAACAAACGTTCAGGCTCAGGTTGAGCAGGCTATCGCCGCTGAGATTGGCGAGGCTCCCGCTGCTCCCGATTCAGCTGCTACCGAGGAGGTAAAGAAGCAGTACGAGGCTGACCTGAAGGCTTTCGAGGACAAGAAGGCTCAGATCGAGGCTACCAAGGAGCAGAAGCTGGCTGAGGCTTACGCTAAGGCTCTTGAGGAGAAGAAGGCTGCTCCCGCTGACAGCACTGCCAACAAGTAATTCTGCAATTTACAGATTTTACAACGATTACTGCCGGGCATTAGCCCGGCAGTATTGTTTTTATGCCAGCCTATACATAAGGACTTGATGTCCCCGCCCCCCTTCGCCGCCAAGCGGTAAAGCACAGCAAATCCCTCTGTGCTTAAAAAAGTTTGTGCTATTGCAGTACAAACTTTTTTTATACTTTTACGTTACATGTTCAAAGGGAATAGGCCCTCATAACAATTAAATCTATTCAACAATGGACAAATCTTCATTGATTGCGTCGGCCCTAGTGGTGCTGGGGCTGACGTCGTGTGAGAAAGGACTCGATGTCGGAGAGGATATCACTCCGACGGAGCAAGTGAAGAACTCCCTATTGCAGGTAAGGACACGAAGCGGAGGCTCGGGCGACGAGGCCACAATCAGCTATCCCGTGCAGGTCTATGTGTTCCAAGGCGATGACTGCAGGGCGGCGCAGACCATAGGCGACGAAGGGCAGACACTGAACATAGCGCTGGTGGAAGGCACTTACACGGTGTATGCCGTTGGCGGGGCGTCTGCAGACGACTACGTGCTGCCTTCGGCGGATGATGCAACGACCACTACAGCCATTGCTCTCCGCGAAGGCCATGAGCATGGCGACCTGATGTCGGCTTCGGCCACGATTACACTTGCAGATGGCGAAGCGAACACCGTGACACTGGGCATGGAGCGGAAGGCCATGTTGTTGCAAAACGTGGTGAGGAAGAAGATTCCAACGGATGCCACGGCTGTGAGTGTGACCATCGCGCCGTTATGGCAGTCGCTCACCGTAGGCAGCAACTATGCAGGGACAGGCAGCTCATATATGATAGCGCTGGCAAGGCAGAGCGACGGACACACATGGCAACTTCCCACTCTACCTGAAGAGGGGTCGAGGGAGAGGTTCTACCTCCGACGACACTTTCCGCCTCACCGCCGACCCCGACTGGAACAGTGTGAACGGCTATACGTTCTAACCGATTATCTTTCTATTTCAAGAGCCGAGGCAATCGCTGATAGCCTCGGTTCTTCATCGCTCGAGCTCTGCTCGCTTGCCTAGAAACAAGAACTGTTTCGGTGAAATCGTATGGTATAATCGAAAAAAGTTGCATCTTTGCACGCAATATGGAGACACTCGGGCAGACACCTATACAGTCGATACTGTTTTTCGTGCTCTACGGCGTAACGGGCGTGGTGCCACTGATTGCGGCGCTCTACCTGCTGCTGTGCCCGGTCAATGCTATTGCGCCGGGCGTTACGCCACCGGTGCGATTGCGACGCTGGACGGCGGCGTTTTTCGGCGTAACTACGTTGGCGCACGTGTGGTGGCTGCTGTTCTATATCTACTCCGGCGACCTGAATTCTGCGGGCTATCTGGTGCTTGCCATGCTCGACTTTGTACTGCTGTTCGTCACCTTCGCCGGCATGCTGCTGGCTATGCTTCAGGACCGTCGCCGACCTGTGTGGCCTCTCCTGGCGGCCGTGATACCGTTTGTGCTGATTGCAGGAGCGTTCATGATCTTCCACAATGATTGGATCCTGCAGACTGCCGCGGGCTAGCTGCTATTGCTGGGCTTGATATTTACCGGATATATGATATTCGCCATCCGTCAGTACGGGCGGTGGCTGAACGACAACTATGCCGACCTGGAGAACAAACGAGTGTGGCTGAGCCAGGCGGTCTCGCTCGTCTGCATGCTACTGTTCATGCTCTATGTCCTAGCTACCGACATGGTGTTGATATGGTTTA
>CAMYZK010000128.1 GCA_947303825.1 uncultured Prevotella sp.
TTTTCATCACGATGACGTAGGTGGGATTGACCTCTGTGATGCTGGCGTCGTGGCGTCGCACGGTGCGGCTTATCTCTGGATTGCCCAGCACCAGGTCGGTAGAGAGCTTATAGAGTCCTGTCTCACGAATAAACAGGTCGTCGTCGGTGAAAAAGTTTGCTTTCACCACATCTATCTTCTTCTCTATCTGTTTGGTAATCTTTACTATCTGGTCTTCATCGCTCCATGCCGTTATGGTATACTTGTGTACTCCAGGTATGCTGGATGCCGATACGTTCAGGCTCTCAATGTTTACTTGCCGCCGTGTGAAGACAGCAGTTATCTGGTTCAGTATGCCGGCTATGTTCTCCGAGTAGACCAGCAGAGTATATAGTTTCTTGTTCTCTTCCATCAAATAATTGAAAAATTGAAAAAATGAAGAATTGAAAAATTGAAATTTGCAGCTTACCTCTCAACTCTTACCTCTCAACTCTAACCTCTTAACTCTCCACGCTGAGCATCATATCGTCAACGTTTTTTCCTGGAGGCGTCATTGGCAGCACGTCATCGTCTTCCTTGATGGCGCATTCCAGTATGAAGGGCCCTTTTGTCTCCAGCATCCTCCTGACGGCATCGTGCAGGGTGCTGCGGTCGGTGACTGCCTCGTATGCTATGCCGTAGCCTTTGGCGATGAGCTCGTAGCAGGGGTTCATCATCTTGGTGAACGACTTGCGACGCTGCCAGAACATGTCCTGCCACTGTCGCACGTTGCCCAGGTAGTTGTTGTTCATCAATATCATCTTCACCGGAGCCTGCTGTTCCATGATGGTGCCCAGTTCCTCAATGCACATCTGGAATCCTCCGTCGCCGGTGAAGCAGCATACCGTCCTGTCGGGTGCTCCGAAAGTGGCTCCTATGGCTGCGGGCATGCCATAGCCCATGGTTCCCAGTCCGCCGCTGGTGCAGATGCTGCGTTTTTGCAGGTACTTGAAGTAGCGTGTTGCAAACAGCTGGTTCTGGCCTACGTCGGTAACTAGTATTGCATCGCCCTGGGTGGCTTCGGCCACGGCATTCACCACTTCGCCCATGAGCAGCGGCCCCTCCTTGGGATGGATGGCAGGCTCTATCACCTTTTCCATTTCCTTCTGCTGAAGCGGCTTGAACGAGTCTCTCCACTGCTGATGGTTGCCTTTGTCTATGAGGGCGGTGATGGCAGGCAGCGACTCCTTGCAGTCGGCAATGACGGCAACGTCGGCCTTCACGTTCTTGTCTATCTCGCTATGGTCAATGTCCAGATGAATCACCTTTGCCTGCTTGGCGTAGGTCTTTGTGTTGCCTGTAACACGGTCGCTGAAGCGCATGCCTATTGCTATCAGCAGGTCGCACTCCTGCTCCTTGATGTTTGGCGCATAGTTGCCGTGCATGCCCAGCATTCCAACGTTGAGCCTGTGGGGGGAGGGTAGGGCAGAGAGTCCCAGCATGGTGCGTCCGGCAGGTATGTCGGCTTTCTCAAGGAATGCCACCAGCTCGTCCTGGGCATTGCCCAGCTCCACTCCCTGGCCTACCAGTGCCAATGGTTTTTTTGCACTGTTTATCAGCCGTGCCGCCTCTTTCACAGCCTCTTCATCGAGCTTAGGATAAGCCACATACGAGCGGACGAAGTTGACGTGCTGCGGCTTGAAGTCTACTGTCTCTGTCTGTGCGTTCTTGGGGAAGTCGAGCACCACAGGGCCTGGTCTTCCGCTGCGTGCAATATAGAAGGCGCGGCTCACTGCCCATGCAATATCTTCGGCGTGTCTTATCTGATAGCTCCATTTGGATATGGGCTGTGCCAGTCCCACAAGGTCTACCTCCTGAAAGGCGTCTGTGCCAAGAGCAGCTATGGGCACCTGTCCGGCAATGACCATGATGGGTGTTGAGTCGAGCATGGCATCGGCCACTCCCGTCAGCGTGTTGGTGGCTCCTGGGCCGCTTGTCACCAGTGTGACGCCCACTTCTCCCGACACGCGTGCATATCCTTCGGCAGCATGGGTGGCAGCCTGCTCGTGGCGCACCAGTATATGTTCAAAACATTTCTTTGGGCCTCGGGTGTAGTCGTAGAGGGCATCGTAGACGGGCATGATGGAGCCGCCGGGATAGCCGAAAATGGTCTTTACTCCTTCTGCCTGAAGTGCCAACATGAGGGCTTCAGAGCCGGTTACTGTCTGTGTCCTCTCGTTAAGTCCAGTTCTGTCCATTATTCTTCATTTAGGAATCTTGGTGCAAAGGTACGAATAAGCGAGCGAAGAACAAAGAAAAAACGGTTTTTCTTTTCCAATTCACTCTTTTTTCTTATTTTTGCAAAGTGAAATGCAAAGTCCATCCAGCTATGTTAAGATCTTCCCTGCTGTTAATCTTCTTTCTTGTGCTGTCGGGCTGCGAGAAGGCCATCATCGACGACGATGGTGGCAAGGCTGGCCAAGAGACAGACGATGAGGCTGGCCACGATGCCGGCCATGACGTGAAAGAAGACTACAACCTTTTTCTCACCGTTGCCACTATAGACAGTATTCCGCTGGCCGAAATAATGAAAGGCGGAACACCCATAACATGTTCGCGCTTAAGCTTTGCCATCTACGATATGGATGGCAGCAGGGTATCAAGAGCTATTCATCAGCAAGTAGCTGATGATGGGTTTGGCATGTCTGCCTTCACGTTGTCAGAGGGTCAATACCAGATAGTTGCCGTGGCCCATAGCAGCGACAGAAATCCCACTATGAGCGACCCTACGGCCATCAAGTTTTCCAACGATCAGGGATTTACTCCCACCTATCTTCACTCCTCGGTTGTGACTGTGGGCAAGAAGTCTCAGACCTTGGCTCTCAGCCTGCACGGCATCAGCAGCTGTTGCCGCATAGTGAGAACCAGCGACCTGCCGCCAGAAGCCTCACGTGTGCGATTCTTCTACACCGGAGGGTCGGGGGCCTTCAATGCCTCTACAGGCCGGGGCAGCGTCAAGTCTTCGCAGAGTGTGTTCTTTCCTGCCGATGCGTCGTGCCGCCAGTACGACCTCTACACCATCCTGCCCCGCGAGGAGGCAAGCCTCAACGTGCTGGTCACGGTGTACAATGCCAGAAACCATGTGCTGACGGAGAAGGAACTCGACATACCTCTCCGGCATAGAGAGACATCGGTCTACGAGACCGACTTTTCTGACTGATGACAGCCGGTAAGACGGTGACGTCCGCCTGGCATCATTCCACGGTGACCGACTTTGCCAGGTTTCTGGGCTGGTCAACGTTCTTACCTTTGCACACGGCCACATGGTAGGCCAGCAGCTGCAGTGGTATGGTGGCCACCAGCGGCTCCAGGCACTCCAGCACGTCGGGCAGCTCGATGACCTCGTCGGCAATCCTGGCAATGGTGTCGTCGCCCTTGGACACAAGAGCGATAACACGACCCTGACGGGCCCTTATCTCCTGAATGTTCGACAGCACTTTCTCGTACATGGCGTTGTGGGTGGCTATCACCACTACGGGCATGTCGCTGTCTATGAGTGCTATGGGGCCATGCTTCATCTCGGCTGCAGGATAGCCCTCGGCATGGATGTACGAAATCTCCTTGAGTTTCAGTGCCCCCTCCAGAGCCACGGGATAGCTGTAGCCACGTCCCAGGTAGAGGAAGTTGTGGGCGTAGGTGAACGTGCGTGCCAGGTCTCTCACCTTGTCGTTGGTCTTCAACACCTCGCGTATCTTCTCGGGTATCTCGCTCAGCCCCTTTACCACCTTCAGATACTCGTCGCGGGCTATGGTGCCCTTTGCCTCGCCCATGGCCAGTGCTATCATGGTGAGCACCGTAACCTGTCCTGTGAACGCCTTTGTAGAGGCCACGCCTATCTCGGGTCCTACGTGGATATAGGTTCCTGTGTCGGTGGCACGGGGTATCGAAGAGCCGATGGCGTTGCACACGCCATAGATGAAGGCTCCGCGCTCCTTTGCCAGCTGCACGGCAGCCAGGGTGTCGGCGGTCTCACCGCTCTGCGATATGGCAATGACGGCATCGCCCTTGCCCACCACGGGGTTGCGGTAGCGGAACTCGGAGGCATACTCCACCTCCACGGGGATGCGGCAGAACGACTCTATGAGCTGCTTGCCAATGAGTCCGGCATGCCACGACGTGCCGCAGGCAACAATGATGACGCGCTGGGCCTCGAGCATCTGCCGGCGGTAGTCAATGAGTGCCGAGAGCGTTACGTGGTCGGCCTCTACGTTCACACGGCCCCTCATGCAGTTGGTAAGGCACTCTATCTGTCCCAGGTTGATGTCTACGGTCTTCACTGCCAGGTCTTGCTCCTCGCCCAGGATGCTCACCACCTTCAGCTCCTCGCCCAGGCGTATCACGGCAATATTGCCGTCTTCCAGATAGACCACCTTGTCGGTATACTCTATGATGGGGCTGGCATCCGAACCCAGAAAGAACTCGCCGACGCCAATGCCCACCACCAGGGGGCTCTGCTTGCGCGCGGCAATTATCTGGTTGGGGTCGCGCTTGTCAATGATGGCAATGGCGTAAGCACCTATCACCTGATGAAGAGCCACCTGTACGGCCTCCAGCAGTGGCACGTTTTTCTTCACCATGATATACTCCACCAGCTGCACCAGCACCTCGGTGTCGGTGTCGCTCTTAAACTCCACACCCTTGGCCTGCAACTTCTGCTTTATGTCGGCGTAGTTCTCTATGATGCCGTTGTGTATGATGGCCAGGTTGTGGCTCTGCGAGTAGTGGGGGTGTGCATTACGTGCCGACGGCTCGCCGTGGGTGGCCCATCGGGTGTGGGCAATGCCTATGCAGCCGCTCACGTCCTTGTCGTTGCAGTACTCGGTAAGGTTGGCCACCTTGCCCTTGGTCTTATATACGTTAAGGTCGTTGTTGCCGTTGAGCAGTGCTACGCCAGCAGAGTCGTAGCCACGGTATTCCAGACGGCGCAATCCCTTGATAAGTATAGGATAAGCCTCCTGCTTTCCTATATATCCTACTATTCCGCACATAGTGTTGTCGTTTTTTGTGTCTAGTTTTTGTTTATTCGGTTGCAAAAGTAATACAATTGTGTAAATCTGCCAAATTTTTTTTTGATAAAGGAAACTATTTTCCCTATTTTTTGCTCGTTCCTTACCGACAATAAGAGAGATAGGTGCTCCTGGTTCCTAGTAGAGCAAAGAGTAACTCTTTTGCCTTGTGTGAATATGAATCTCCGTTAGGCAGTGGGAAAGAAACGATTAGCCATTCTGATATTAAAAAGATAATGCTCGTGGGTTAAAAAAATGCGGGTATTTTTTGTGGAGAATTATTTTTTTTTGTATTTTTGTAGCCCCACTGTTTATGGTGCGTAATGAACTAATTACACATTATTATTATATAAAGAGAAATATGGCACGAATACTAATGATTGGCGCCGGAGGCGTCGCTACGGTGGCTGCGTTCAAGATAGCGCAGAATGCCGATGTGTTTACCGAGTTTATGATTGCCAGCCGCAGGAAGGCGAAATGCGACGCGCTGGTGAAGTCTATCCACGACAAGGGCTACGACATGCCCATTGAGACGGCACAGGTCGATGCCGACGATGTGGAGCAGCTGAAGGCCCTCTTCTCCAGCTACAAGCCTGAGCTGGTGGTCAATCTGGCATTGCCCTATCAGGACCTTACCATTATGGATGCCTGTCTGGCCTGCGGATGCTCCTACTTGGACACCGCCAATTACGAGCCCAAGGACGAGGCTCACTTCGAGTACTCATGGCAGTGGGCATACAAGGAACGTTTTGAGCAGGCAGGGCTGACGGCCATACTGGGCTGCGGCTTCGATCCGGGCGTGAGCGGCATATACACGGCTTATGCTGCCAAGCATCACTTTAAGGAGATGCAGCAGCTGGACATCGTTGACTGCAATGCCGGCGACCACCACCATGCCTTTGCCACCAACTTCAACCCCGAGATAAACATACGCGAGATAACGCAGAAGGGGTTGTACTACAAGGACGGACAGTGGCTGGAGACGGAGCCGCTGGAGATACACCGCACACTGACCTATCCCAACATTGGGCCCAGAGAGTCGTACCTGTTGCACCACGAGGAGCTGGAGAGTCTGGTGAAGAACTATCCCACTATACGTCAGGCACGCTTCTGGATGACCTTCGGCGAGCAGTATCTCAAGCACCTCGACGTGATACAGAACATTGGCATGAGCCGCATTGACGAGGTGGAGTATGAGGCTCCGCTGGCCGATGGCACTGGCACTGCCAGAGTGAAGATAGTTCCGCTGCAGTTCTTAAAGGCTGTGCTCCCCAATCCGCAGGAGCTGGGCGAGAACTACGACGGCGAGACCTCAATAGGCTGCCGCATACGTGGTATAGGCAACGACGGCAAGGAGCACACATATTATATATATAACAACTGCAAGCATCAGGAGGCATACAAAGAGACGGGCATGCAGGGTGTGAGCTACACAACCGGCGTACCCGCCATGATAGGTGCCATGATGTTTGTAAAGGGCCTGTGGCGAAAGCCCGGTGTATGGAACGTAGAGGACTTCGACCCAGATCCCTTTATGGAGCAGCTTAACAGCCAGGGACTGCCTTGGCACGAAGTGTTCGACGGAGACTTGGAACTTTAGAGCAGGTTGTTGCGCTCTATATCCTTGAAGTAGCGGTAGGTGCCTACCTTCAGCTCTTCGCATGCGGCATCATCGGCAACGATGATGCCGTGCTGGTGCATTTGGAGGGCAGAGATGGTCCACATATGGTTCACGCTTCCCTCTACGGCAGCCTGCAGGGCACGGCACTTGGCATGACCGTTGACCAGTATCATCACCTCCTTGGCAGCCATCACAGTGCCTACGCCAACGGTGAGAGCTGTCTTAGGAACCTTGTTGATGTCGCCCTCGAAGAAGCGGCTGTTGGCAATGATGGTGTCGGTGGTGAGGGTCTTCTGGCGGGTGCGGCTCGTAAGGCTGCTGCCTGGCTCGTTGAAGGCGATGTGGCCGTCGGGACCGATGCCTCCGAGGAACAGGTCGATGC
>CAMYZK010000129.1 GCA_947303825.1 uncultured Prevotella sp.
TGATAGAACCCGTTTCGTGGTCGTAACCGGCAGCAATACGGAAGTTGGCCTTCTCGCCACCGCCGCTCATTGCCACGTAGTGGTTTTGTCTCCATCCGGTCTTCTTTACTGATTTCACCCAGTCGGTGTTGTCGTTATACATCTGATACTCAGAGAATTCACCTCCCGACTTGTAGTTTATCTCGTCGATGTTGTCGCTGGCACCAGCCTGGAGGTGCGGGTTGAAGTATTCTTCCTTCAGCATCATGGTGTACTCGTCGCCGTTGAGCAGTTTCATGCCGTTAGGCTGGTAGGTGCCGGTCACTCTGAGGCTGTATGTCACCTTTGTCTTTCCTCTTGCACCACGCTTGGTCTTTATCTCGATGACACCGTTGGCACCCTGTGAGCCCCAGATGGCTGTTGCTGCGGCATCCTTGAGCACTGCTATGCTCTCGATGTCTTCAGGGTTGACGTTGAGCAGCTCGGCAAACTTCTCGTCGTTGGCCGAAGAGAAGTCGAAGTCCTTCGTGCTGCTGCCTGTCTCCCACACGTTGCCGTCGACCACTATCAGCGGCTCGCTGGAGCCGTTGATACTCGACACACCGCGCAGGCGCATACTGGTTCCGCTGCCCAGGTTACCGCTGTTGGCCACGATGTCGAGGCCGGCGATACGTCCCTGCAGGGCTTCGTCGACGGTAGTCATCGACAGTCCCTCGAACTCTTTCATGTCTATGCTCTGACGTGAAGTGGAGATTTCTTTCTGCGGGATGGCAAGTCCGGAGCCTTGGGCCTTCTTCTGTGCAGTGATGGTGACTCCCGTCAGGGTGGTCTCGTCTTTCATCGTTATCTTGTAGTAGGTCTTGTTGATGGGCAGTATTACTGTCTTGTAGCCTACGTAAGAGACCTTGAGCTTGTCCTTGGGGTTTTTCAGCTTGAACGAGAAGTTACCGTTTATGTCGGTTGTCGCAGCCGCAATGATACGGTTGGCACCGTCTATCTCTACTACATTTGCCAGCATCACCGGTCCGAAGGCATCGGTCACCTGTCCGCTGATGATGTCGCCGGCCTGCTGCGCCCTTGCGGGGCTAAATGTTAGACAAATGATAAATGATAAACTTATCACTTTCAGCCATTGACTTGGCTTTTTCATATTATTACCTTTCATAGTTCTTATCATTTTTCATTTATCATTATTCATTTAGAGTGTTGCCCGTCAGCAGCGGTCCGTCTATAAGATGTATGACAGCCGACGACGAGTTGTGTATAATGCTTGCCTTGCTCTTGTCTTTGCCCTGATAGGTGTATTCGCGTGCCATCAGGTTGAAGAGTCCGGCCTTCTCTGTCATTACCTTGCGAGTGTTGCCGGCCTTGTCGGTGATGGTAATGTTGCTTCCGCTCTCGTCGGTGGTCACTTTCAGTTTGAAGAAGGTCTTGGTGTCCTTGTCTATCAGTGCAGTCTCATATTCGGTAGAGTTCTTGTCTCCATCGGCGTCACTGCTGTTCTTGGCCAGGTTGTAGGCCCCTATAAACAGTGAGTTATCCTGTATGTGGTATCTCAGGAACTCGTTTATCTGTCGTGTCATCAGCTCGGCTTTTACTCTCTGGTCGCTGAAGGTGGTGTCGAGCATTGCCACATCGTCCCACGTGGGAAGCAGCTTTTTGGCGATAAGGTCGTCCAGGCTCTCGTTGGTGGGCACGTAGATGGTATAGTGGAAGTTGTCGAACACGCTTAGGCATGTGTCACTGCACGCATAGAAGTTGTCGTGAATGGTTTCCAGCAGGTCGCTTCCTTCCAGCAGTTCGCGGAATCGGCTGAATTCGGGATGCTGTCCCAGCTGGTTGAACACGGTCTGCCTGGTTCCGAGAACGGGTCCCTGATCCAGGATGTATGTCTTTCCGTTACCGCCGTTTGTCTGGTCGTAGATGAAGCTCACGGGTACCGATGGTGTCTCTTTGTTCACCTGGCGGCTGCCTTCCACCAGCATTCCCTGGTCGCCCTTACTTACGTTGCGTACGCGCAGCGTGGAGCCTCCCTTGGTGCGATAGTACTCATGTCCGTCTTCCACGTCGCCTATCACCACGTGGTCGTCAAGAATGTTGTACAGGCGGTTCAGTATGGGGTTTCCGTCCAGGTTCTTGCCGCCGTTGTTTGTCAGCACGTCGATGGAGTCGCCCGGCAGTCCTGTCTCCGGGTCGATGTTGTGTATGCTGGCATAAACCTCATTGCCTTTCCTTGCAGGGTCGTAGTGGAAGCAGAGCATCTGGCGCTGGGGCTTTCCATACGAGCATGGGTCGATATACGACTTCAGTGCCGTGTTCGACGGAAGGAAGAAGCTATAGCGGGAGTTCAGCGAGTTGAGGTAGGCGTTGTAGTTCAGCTGTTCTATGGCCCAGTGCATGATGCTCATCTCCTGGTCTACCACGGTGGGATACATCACGCTTACGAAGGATGTAGGTGTGAAGACATGGTTGGTGAGGTAGACTGCACCGTTGCATGCCAGCCACACCGAGTCGACGTGTTCCTTTGTGATGCCCATGGGGTCGGCGGCATCGTTGAGTATGAACTGGAACTTGCTGGGCACGCTGCTTACGAATGAAGAGAGCATGTTGGCCTTAAGAAACTCGGATAGGGTGGAGTAGGGCACGTTGTCCCATGAGCCAAAGCTCTTGCGCAGGGCTGCACCGGCACCGTTCTCCCAGTATTCGGAAATGGCTTTGTCGCTAGGCACCAGCATCACGGCCATGTCTTGCTGCAATGCTGTCTCGCTCTTCTCGTTAGACAGGATATAGTAGCTGTTCCATCCCGGGTCGAAGGGCAGCTCGCCGTTGGCCTTGCTCTTCTGGTTATGGGTAGCAGTAAACTCCCTGCCGCCCTGTGAGCGCTTGGCAAAGAACCTCAGCTGGAACACCGAGTCGACGTTGGTGCCACGGTTGGCGTTGTAGGCTCGTGTTGTCTCTTCACCGCAGTAGTCGAGCACAGAATACCTCTGTAGCAGGTGGTTGAAGATGGTGGTGTTGGGCTTGTTTGCTATGATGTCGGCCATGTTGGGCAGCGGTGTCACCACCTCGTTCATGCGGTTGATGAATCCGTTGAGGCATCTTATGTTCTGCTCCACTATCTGTGAGCCGTTGATAGAGGCATCGCCGCTCTGCCTGTGGGTCTTATAGTTGTAAAGGAAGTCATAGTCGTCGTTGGTAATCTGCTTGTTGGCCATGTGGCGCTCTATGAAGTGAATCATGGGCGTAGGGGTCATGTCGTGCATCACAACGAGCGAGTCGCGGTCGCGGTATTGCTGCCAGTAGATGGCATCGGGAATGTCGCGTTTCATCAGTACCGGAACTGTGTCGTAAATGGACAGCGACGACTGGCGGCGCATACAGTTGCCCTCAACGGGACCTTCTGTGCTAGAGAGGGCCTGCACCTGGTAGCTGTTGTCAATCATGCTTCCAAAGAGCAGCATCTTCTTTTGAGAGAGTGACAGGTCGGAGTAGCTTCTCACTCCCCAGTCATTGTTCTTGAAGAATCGGTCGAAGGCCTCGTCGTCGGCAACGAAGAGTGTCTTCGAACCCGTCTTTGCCAGCACATCACGATAGTTGAGGTCGTTGATGAGCCGCACCGTGTTGGTGTAGTTGCCCGCCTCGTCGAGCCAGCTGTAGATGCTGGCTCCCCATCCTTCCGGAGTACGCTCGTCAAGGTCGTACTCACTGCACGACGCCATCAGATAGCTTCCTCCTGCCAACATCACGCCGACCATGGCCAGCATCATTTGCTTGCATCTGGCCTTGACGGTTTGTCTTTCGGTTTTCATACGTTTGCTTTTTGTTTGTTTTGTTGATTTAAATCTGGGTGCAAAGGTACTAATAATGCGCGTGACAGGCTTTCTTGCATGTCCAAACGTCTTTTTTCTATGTTTCTTATTTGTCTCATGTGTTTTCATTTCCTTTTCAATTTGTCTCATGACTACCTGTAAACACCTGAAATTGAGGTGAAACATGAAAAATGAAAGATGAATGAACACCAGGGTGTTGTATATGTGACATACCCGCGTGTAAACTATATGTGCAGACAGTAGTACTACTCGTGCTACTGGTGCTACTGGGCACTGACAGTCAGCAAGTTACCTGTATTGAGATAGCGCTACTCGTGCTACTGATGGTGCTACTGGCCCTACCAGAGATAAAGATGCTCTCTGTCAAGTAAAACAAGTTGTTTTGCTGAAATAGGAGACTTCCTGTCACCAAAAAGGGTCGCCTTTTTTCAAGGAGAGGCCTTCCTTTCACCGGAAGCCGTTCATTATGTCATTGCTGACCTGTGTCAGCAACAACATTCCCATCCTCAATAGTTCAGAGAAACCTCTTCTGTAGGAAGGAGAGCTGCAGTAGCACCAGTAGTAGCATGTTACGGAATCGTAAATGTCTGATAGTCAGTGGGCAGTAGTACTAGTAGTACCATCTGCAGCCTGTATCGCATAATAGGTTTAAAGAGATTTAGTGTGAAATTCACTGAATAAAGACGCTGAAAAGCGTCACCCACACAAATACTTGAAGAACCATCTTATTATATTTTGTTCGCGTGTATGTATACATTATTAATTATTTGATAAAATACTCAATAATTGTAGAATTTGTTTTGCTGGAAACAGAATTTATATTACTTTTGTACTACAAAACGCAAAGCTGGATGAATAGTAAGACAGTAAAGATAATATCTTTTCTTTTCTTATTTGGCGTTTCGCTTGTAGGAATTCTTTATAGTGCTACCCCTGCCTCAGGACAAAGGATAGTAGCATCTAATCTTACCCTTTCACAAGCTTACAATTACAGTATAAGCGACTTTCCCCGTGCCTTGCAGATTGTACGTTCTATGGCTAGTCAACATAAAGAGGCATCGTGGAAGTTGAAAATGGCCGAGGGAGACATCTATTTCTACAACGTATTGCCTAAAAAGGCTCAATTATGCTACGAGCAAGCTCTGGCCACCCCCGAGGCTGGCAATAATGATACTATCCGTCTTCAATTGCTCAAGCGCCTGATGTGTACCTATGACAAGCTGCGCGACGACAAGAACCTGCCTGAGGCTACCTACGACCTTTACTCGCTAGCCATGAAGTGTGGCGACTCGGCCTATGTTGCCTTGTCCCGGTTTATGCATGGTAAGCGCGCTCACTTTCATGGTGAAAAGGGTAAAGGCTATGAAAGCTGCCTAGGTGCTCTCCGCACACTGGAGCACAGCAGTTATGCACAGAAGAACGAGGAGCTGTGCTACGGCTATGCCGAACTGGCAAGCATGTATCTGGCTGACCGCCGTTTTGATGAAGCCCTTAAGATGTCGTATGAGCAGGAACGGTTGGCTAGAGCCTACGACAACACCGAAGTCTATGGCATGGCCGACAGGGCCATGCGGCGTGTCTATGCCATACGCACCAGCATACTGGCCGAAGCGGGGCGAATGGCCGAGGCCGACAGCACCTATGCCTTGTTCAAGGCTGTTCCTGGTAAGCTGATGATTGTCACTGGCGTGATGTTGCCGTATTTCAAGAAGCGTAAGCTGTATGATGAAGCCATGGGCTACCTGAAGATATCCAAGCAGCAGATGAGGGATGACGGCGACACACTCGGCTATAACATTGTAAAGCTGCTGGGCGACGAGGGTGGTTTGCTCTATTCAAAGGGCGACTATCGTGGGGCGGCCGATTGCTATGCCAAGGCAATGGGTATCTCTGACATAGTGAACAGCCGGACGTCATTCCAGCTTACGGCATCGTTCAGGGGTATTGTAGAACGCGACCGCAACATTGCCCGCCACGACCTTATGCTGGCTATCGTCATAGGAGTGCTGATTCTGCTTGTCGTCGCGGGAATACTGTCGTACCTTCATGGACGTAAGGTACGCCGCAAGAACAAGTCGATGATGCGCACCATTCGAGAGCTGATGTACTCCCGTGAGCAGTCATTAAAAGGCGAGGAACTTGATAATGCTGCCGACGAGACCTTGACGGTGAAGCCCGACAGCGACTATAAGGAACGCTTCAAGAAGATGGACCGCGAGGTGATGCAGAACATGCTGTTCTTGAATCCGGACTTCGGTCGCGATGACTTGATGCGCCTCATGGGAGTAGACAAAAATGTGGTGTCGGCCATTCTCAACAGCTGTGCCGGGACCAATGTCATAGGATATATCAATGCCAAGCGTATGGAACACGCCGTGGTTCTTATGAAGGAGCATCCCGAATACGCAATCAGTGCCATTGCCGAGGAGTGCGGTATCAAGAGCCAGGCCACCTTCATCAGAAACTTCCGCAATGCATACGGCATGACACCGTCGGAGTTTCGCAGGAATCTTGTGTGACGCCCTAGTTTTGCCTTTTTCCATTTTGTTTACTTCTTGTAGCACAAAAGAATTTTTAGTGAATTTTTTTAGCTTTTTGTTACAATTTGTAAGATTGGTGTAACTCAGTGCAAAGTCGTTTCCATTAAATGTTTTTAATTTTGCTGCGGAAAATTGCCAAATATTGCTAAAAGCAAATAAAATTAACCTAACTAACATATTTTTATCAAACACAAAATGCTATGTTGAATTTCAAAACACTTCAAAAGCCGCTATTGTTGCTGGCCCTGCTCTGTTTGCTTCCATTGGGAGCACTGGCTCAGAGCGTTGTGAAGGGTACGGTAGTTGACGAAGCTGGTGAACCTATTATCGGTGCATCGGTAAAAGTAGTTGGAGCAAGAAGTGGTGGTATCACCAACGAGAACGGACAGTTCAGTATCACCGCATCTTCTAACGCCCAGCTTGAGATTTCTTATGTGGGTTATGTCACCCAAAAAGTTACACTCTCTGGACGTAACAACATCAACATTACACTGGCCGAAGACACCAATACGCTGAACGACGTGGTGGTCATCGGTTATGGTGTTCAGAAGAAGAGTGACCTGACTGGTGCTGTTGCATCAGTGAAGTCTGAAGATCTGATGAACCGCTCTGTCACAGATGCTGCTGCTGCTATTCAGGGTAAGGCTGCCGGTGTTCAGA
>CAMYZK010000130.1 GCA_947303825.1 uncultured Prevotella sp.
CTCACTTCTTTGACAGGTATAAGGAGAGGACTGGCTTGCCGATGGATATGCCAAAAATGGACGTGATGAAGGATTGGATCATGAAGAATCTGCATCTCAATTCGGATGCGCAAGGCAATGAGAAATACCCCGATGGCATCTTCTGCGCTTATCCAAGTGGTGTCGCTTTGGGGAGAGAACTGCCAGACGGTAATAGCGAGATGAAGACTTTTGTCACCTATGATATGCTGCGAGGAGAGCAAATTGAGAAAGGTGAAAACCAAAGCAGAGCTGCCAAGGTGCAGGAAGAGGAAGGTTTCAGAAACTATAAAGAGATAGTAGATAAACTTGTAAAATATGGCATACACCTATAAATCAGTTACGGCTGACTGTATTGTAATAACGAGGGAGGCAGAGCCAAGGGTACTACTAATCCAGCGGGGGAATCCACCTTTCAAGGGTGCATGGGCATTCCCCGGCGGTTTCATGGACATGGATGAGACCACGGAACAGTGTGCCATTAGGGAGTTAGAGGAAGAGACTGGGCTTCGGGTTTTGGATATGCATCAGATTGGAGCATACTCCAAAGTTGACCGTGATCCAAGAGGGACTATCACTGTTGCATATACTACTACTTATTATAGTAGAATGAGAAAATCCACCAAAACTGGACACTTTATATTAACCATATACGGAATTTAATTACGAGCTAATGAGAAAACATCAAAAACGCTCACAAATACCGTGAAAAATGGCATTTTGAGGCGTTTCCTGAAAAAAGCACTTAAATAATCTTAAAAATGACAGGGGGAGCAGTAAGGGGGAGCAGTTTTTTAGGAAAAGAAGAAACCCGCTGGAAATCAGCGGGTTTCAAAGATTCTTGGCGGAGAGAGAGGGATTCGAACCCCCGGTGCCTCTCAGCACGACGGTTTTCAAGACCGTTGTAATCGACCACTCTACCATCTCTCCATGCGCCGATTGCTAGAAAAGCGGGTGCAAAGGTACTACTTATAATTGAGAATTGAGAATTGAGAATTGAGAATTCTTCTTTGTTTAAGTTTTTTTAACCACTCGCTCGCTTAAAAACTCTTAAGCCTTAACTTCTTACTACCTTTGAGCCTTGCTCTTAGGTACTCTCGGAAATCGGAAATGCAAAGAAAAACGAGTTTTTCTTGGTATTTCGCTCACTTATTCGTACCTTTGCACCATGATTTATCCTGGGAACTACGAACACAAGATAGGTTTTACCGAAATACGCAACATGCTGAAGTCTGCATGTCTGAGCACTCTGGGCAAGGACGAGGTAGACAAGATAAGTTTTTCTGCCGATGTTGCCGACATCAACGAGTGGCTTTCACAGGTGAGGGAGTTCAGGCGGCTCACAGAGGAACACGACGACTTTCCCCTGCAGTTCTTCTTCGACGTGCGACAGTCTGTGGCGCGCATACGCATGGAGGGCACACATTTTGAGGAAGACGAGCTGTTTGACCTGCGCCGCTCGCTCGACACCATAAACAAGATGGTGGAGTATCTTCTCCGCGAAGAGGAGGAAGATGCCTACCCGTCACTGCGCCGTCTGGCCCAGGACGTTTATACCTTTCCGGCGCTGATACGCCGCATAGACTCTATAATAGACAAGTTCGGGCGCATCAAAGACGGTGCATCAATGGTGCTGGCTGGTATACGTCACGAGCTGAAAAACACTGAGGGCAGCATCTCGCGTACACTGTATACCATTCTGCACGCAGCCCAGCGTGACGGGCTGGTTGACAAGGATGCCGCTCCCACCATGCGCGACGGGCGACTGATGATACCTGTGGCAACCAGCGTAAAACGACGCATCAACGGCATCGTACACGATGAGTCGGCAACAGGAAAGACGGCCTTTATAGAGCCGGCAGAGGTGGTGGAGGCCAACAACCGCATACGTGAGCTGGAGGCAGAGGAGCGCCGCGAGATAATTCGTATACTGACCGTCTTCTCCGATGAGGTGCGTCCGCATGTAAAGGAGATTCTCGACTCCTATCAGTTTATGGCCAAGATAGACCTTATTCATGCCAAGGCAGAAACGGCCAAGCGCACAAAGGCGTTTGAACCCAACGTGAAGGCGGCTCCCGCCATGGACTGGATAATGGCTGTGCACCCCCTGCTGGCACGGTCGCTGGAGAAACAGGGAAAGAAAGTGGTGCCGCTGGACATCAGATTAGAAGCCCACCCCCAGCAGACCCACCCCCTTACCCCTCCCTCTGAGGGAGGGGAGAAGATGCTTCTTCCTCAGAATTCCTGTCAACGAGGTAATTCTTTCCCTCCCTTAGAGGGAGGGGTTAGAGGTGGGTCTCTTCTTATCATCTCTGGCCCTAACGCTGGCGGCAAGTCGGTTTGCCTGAAGACCGTGGGACTGCTGCAGTATATGCTGCAATGCGGCCTGAGCGTGCCCATGGGAGAGCGTTCAACATGCGGAGTGTTTGAAAACATAATGATTGACATCGGCGACGAGCAGAGCATAGAGGACGACCTGTCGACCTACTCCTCGCATCTGATGAACATGAAGCAGATGATACGCCATGCCGACGAGCACACGCTGCTGCTCATCGACGAGTTTGGCGGCGGCACCGAGCCTACCATCGGCGGCGCTATTGCCGAGGCCGTGCTGAAGCAGTTCTGGCAGAAGCAGGCCTTTGGCGTCATCACCACCCACTATCAGAACCTGAAGCACTTTGCCGAAGGGCATGAGGGGGTGGTAAACGGTGCCATGCTGTACGACCGTCACGAGATGAAGCCCCTCTTCCAGCTGTCGATAGGCCAGCCGGGGTCTAGCTTTGCCATAGAGATAGCCCGAAAGACCGGCCTGCCCGAAGAGGTGATAGCCGAGGCCAGCGACATTGTGGGACGCGACTACATACAGAGCGACAAGTACCTGCAGGACATTGTGCGCGACAAGCGCTACTGGGAAGGTAAGCGACAGACCATACACCAGCACGAGAAGAGTCTGGAGGGGCACATACAGCGCTATGAGAGCAACCTGGAGGAGATAGAACGTGAGCGCAAGCAGATACTCAACCGCGCCAGGCAGCAGGCCGATGAGCTGCTGGCAGAGGCCAACCGCAAGATAGAGAACGCCATACGCGAGATACGCGAGGCGCAGGCAGAGAAAGAGCAGACACGCCATATCAGGGAGGAGCTGCAGGAGTTCCGCGAACAGGTGCAGAGCGACGACACGCGCGGTCTGATGAGCGAGGAGGACTTTGCACGCAAGGTGCGCCAGATGGAAGAGCGCAAGGCAAGGAAAGAGGAAAGGAGAAGGAAGAGTGAGGAGCGAAGAGTGAAGAGTGAAGAGTTAAGAGTGAAGAGTGAAGAGAAAGGTGGTAGTATGCCTGTCGCTGTGGGCAGCATGGTGAAGATGAAGGGTCTGAACTCTGTGGGAAAGGTGGAGAGCATCAAGGGTCAGCAGGCCATGGTCATCTTTGGCGGCATAAAGACGAAGGTTGAGCTTAAGAGGTTGGAAGCAACGAGCGAGAAGCCCGACAACAGTCAGACAAACATGCCCGGCCATAAGCATGCCGACCTGGCCATACAGACATCAAGGATAACGCGTGCCACTATGGAAGACCGCCGTCAGAACTTCCATCAAGACCTCGACGTACGGGGTATGCGGGGCGACGAGGCTACCAATGCCGTGCTACACTTCATTGACGACGCCATCCTGATAGGCATGAGCCGTGTGCGCATACTGCACGGCACAGGTACCGGTGTCCTGCGCCAGCTCATACGCCAATATCTTGCTACAGTGCCCAACGTGGTGAAATTC
This sequence comes from uncultured Prevotella sp., assembly GCA_947303825.1. GTDB lineage: Bacteria > Bacteroidota > Bacteroidia > Bacteroidales > Bacteroidaceae > Prevotella. The sequence continues at coordinate 3,788 of CAMYZK010000130.1, forward strand.
CGCGACGAGCACGTACAGTTTGGCGGTGCCGGGATTACTGTTGTTGATCTGGACTAGTGCTTGCTCCCTTCTCGTGCTCCCGGATGTAGTCGCGTGGCGACATGCCGTAGAACCGCTTGAAGATGGTGGAGAACGACGTAGAGTTGGAGAATCCGCAGGCGTACATCACCTCTGTAACATTCATACTTTGGCCAGCAAGCAGTGTAGCTGCCCGCTTAAGCCTCAGGTTCCTTATGAAGTCGTGTGGAGTCTGCCCTGTCAGCTCCTTCATCTTGCGGTGCAGGTGCACACGGCTGATACCCACTTCATCGGCTATCAGGTCAACGCTCAGGTCTGAGTCGGACAGGTACTTGTTGATTGTTGTCATCACTCTTTCCAGCAGCTTGTCGTCGTGCGACTTCGGCTGCTCCACCTTGTCTATTTTCTGCTCCAGGTAGTCGTTGCGCTCATATTTGAGCCTGAGCTGCCGCCGCGACTGCATGAGGTTGATAATGGTGCGCCTCAGAATGTCCATGTTGAACGGCTTCACTATATAGGCATCGGCTCCTGTCTCCAACCCTTCCAGCTTGTCTTCGTCGCTGTTCTTTGCCGTTAGCAGTACAATAGGCACATGGCTGGTGGTGGCGTTCTCTTTCAGTCTTTGGCAGAGTGCTATTCCGTCTATTTCGGGCATCATGATGTCTGAGATGATGAGAGAAGGATTCGTCCGGTATACTTCTCCCAATGCCTCACGCCCATTGCTGCATGCCCTCACGTCGTAGTCGGTGCTTAGTTCGTCTTGCAGGTATTGACGTATCTCGTTGTCGTCTTCTGCCACAATGATAATGTCCTTGCCGACGGTTCCCTTCCTTTCTTCATCTTTCTTTTCTTCTTCGGGCAGCAGTTCCTCTTGAGTGTCTTCTGGTGTTAAGGCCGTGTCGACTGCTGTTTCTTTCTCCGAGATTATTTCCTCTGGTTTAAGGTGCGAGCAGCCCAGGGGCAGGGAAACAATAAACTCGCATCCCTTCTCCAGATTGTGAGCGGCTATGGTGCCATGGTGCATCTCTACCAGCGAGCGTGTAAGGTCGAGCCCGATGCCCGTTCCCGTGTTTCTGTCGTTGGCATTCGACTGCACCTGATAGAAGCGCTTGAAGATGAGTTCCATCTGGTCGTCAGGTATTTTCTCTCCGTTGTCACTGATAGAGATATGTGCCTGCGAGCTGTCGTGGGTAATGCTTATACGAATCTCTCCTCCTGTGTGTGTAAACTTGAAGGCATTTGACAGGAGGTTTACTATCACCTTGTCGAAGTGTTTACGGTCTATCCATACAGGGAGCGACATTGCATCGGCCTCGAAAAGCAGCTTTATCTGTCTGGTATTGGCCTGCTGCTCGAACAACAAGTGTATGTCTTTTACAAAGGCCACCAGTTCGGTCTCTCTCATACGCATCTGCATGAGCCCCTTGTCTATCTTCCGGAGGTCCATCATCTGGTTTATCAGTCCCAGTATGCGGTCGGCGTTCCTTCTGATGGTGCTCAGCGTAGCCTTCTTCTGTGGGTCGTGCTCCTTTTTTATCAGAGACTGCAAGGGCGTCACTATGAGCGTCATGGGCGTTCTTATCTCATGGCTAATGTTGATGAAGAACCGCAGCTTTGCGTCGGCCATCTCCTCGGCGTGTATATGCTCCTGCAGTCTGAGCATGTCGCGCTCCTTGCGTTTGCGGTTAAGCAGATAGGTAGCGACAGCCGAGAATGCCAGCAGGAAATAGATGAGATATGCGAGTGGTGAGCGGTACCACGGCGACCTTACTATTACCGTAAACTTCCTCTCCTCAGTGGTCTGTCCGTTGCGTTCTGCTTTTATGCGGAACTTGTATTTCCCTGGAGGCATGTGCGAGAAGTTTATCACGTTCATACCTTTCTGCACCCTTATAAACGGTTCGCCGTTGATGCTGTAGAGGTATGTGGTGTGCTCGGGGTTGTCGTAAGTGAGGGTAGAGAGCTGTATGGAGAAGGAGTTGTCGTTGTATGACAGTCTGAAGAGATCGCTGCTAATCACCGTCGTGTCGGTCACCAGCTCTCCTCCCGACATTGTGGCGGTGTTCACCTGCATGCCGTTGACAAAGAAGTCGGTAATCTGCACTGTAGCTTTCCAAGGGGCGTGAACAATATCCTTTGGGTTGAACCATGTGAGTCCACCCGTGCCACCCATGATGATGGTGCCGTCGGGTGTGCTGTACGATGCACAGTCGCCAAACTCATCGCTTTGCAAGCCGTCGTCCACATAGTAGTTCTCTACAACGCCAGTCTTGGTGTTCAGGCAACTCATGCCAAGGTTGGTTCCCATCCACAGCCGTCCGTCCTTGTCGGCCTCTATAGAAGTGACGTTGTTGTCCGAGAGGCCGTCTTCTTGTGTATAGTGTTTTATCTCCTTGCCTTTCATGTCGAAGCAGTGTAGGCCGTTGTTAGCTCCTACCCACAACTTGTCTCCAACAGTCTTGCATACCCTTATGGGAGTGCTGTACATCAGGCTGTTGGCTCCCCATGCCGACACCCAGCTGTCTGTTTCAACGTCCAGGCAGCATACTCCCATGGAGGTAGAGACATATATCCTCTTGCCGTCGGGCGAGAGTTCCAGCTGCGACGCATAGTCGTTGACAATGGTGTTCACCTTACGGTCTCCTCCAGCATTGCTGCCCATTTGGTATTTCTTTATCTTGCCGGTGGCCAAGTCCATGCACATCACGCCATACTTCATGGTAGCCATCCACAGCCGTCCCGACTTGTCGGGCACTATATCCATTACTATGAGGTGGTTGTCTTCGTCAAATGCCTGCCTGTTGTATTTCGATGTTGCCGCATCTATCCATCCGAAGCCCTCCTGATACGAGCCTATCCAGATGCGTCCCTGGGCATCCTCGGCAATAGTCATTATTACCGATGGGATTCCCTCCTTCAGATGGCTAACCACCGGCTTGCCGCCTTTGTTGTCCAACGGAGACGATATGTGGTATAATCCGTCCTTGTCGGTGCCTATCCAGGTATGTCCGCGACTGTCAACGAAGATACAGCTAACCATCGTGTTGCCTATCACATTGTCTGGGCCCAGCCTGTATCCCATGTAGTGGAAACCCTTGGTGGTGACAGGCTGCTTGTAGATGCCTTTCTGCATTAGACCCATCCACAGGTTGCCTTTGTTGTCTTCTACCATGGAG
>CAMYZK010000131.1 GCA_947303825.1 uncultured Prevotella sp.
CCTCGCCCTTCGTCCCCTTTCTCAGCAGAGCCGCCTGGTGTTGATATTCCGCTGCTGTCAGTCTGTCCTTGGCAGTAAGCGCCATGAAGCGGGCATAGGCTTCAAACGCGTTGATCTTCATCTCGTCGTCCATCTTCATCTCAAGGACTTTCTGGTAGCATTCCTTTGCCTTAGTTTGATTGCCTGTCGTAGCATAGTATTGTGCCCTCTCCAGCATACATTTCGGTTCATCGCAGGGCTTCGTCAGTTCGTGCTGGTTGTGCTCTTCCATCAAGGCCATAATGCGGCTCAACCCTTGCTGGTCACCGGCGTCACTATACACCGACCCCAGACTGTTCAACAGAAACTCATAGTTCTCCCCATATTTCTCCACTAATGGGATAGCCCGTTCCCACATCACGGCCGCTTTTGTTTTATTCCCGTTAAGATAGTAAAACCTTCCCATATTGGTGGTGTACATCCCGATGTTCTTATGGGGAGTCTTCAGCCTTCCACATAGTGTCATCACCTGTTCCTGCAACTCCACCGCCTTCCGGTAGTCTTTCTCCATACCGTAGGTCAGCGCATAGTTGTTCAGCGAGGTGATGTAGTCCTCGCTCACCTCGCCCAACAGCGCTTTTCTCATCTCCATCGCCTGGCGCGTACACTCCCGGCCCTCGGCAATCTTCCCTTCGTTCAGCAACTCGCGTCCCCGCTGGTGTAAGCTGTCTGCTTGCTGGACTGTTTGGGCGAGAGAAATCATTTCTACCATTAAGACTGTCAAAATAATAAAAATCCTTTTCATTTGCATCAGTATTTTAATTAGCTACCGCTAATAAATGTTTTATTTATGTACGGAATGTGAGCTTAATATTTTTATTCTTTCTGTTGCAAAGCTATCGCCTTGTTCTGCCGCCTTTTTATACCAAAAAGATGCCGTTTCATAATTCTGTGGTACACCCTGTCCATACTCGAACATACACCCCAGAATACGTTGAGCATCAATACAATTTTGTTTAGCAGCTTTTTTATACCACCTTAAAGCAGCTTGATAATTTCTGCTAACACATTCTCCATAGTAGAATTTGTTAGCAAGAGCAAATTGGGCTTTTGAATTTCCACTTTCAGCAGACATACGTAGCCATTTAACTGCCTCTGTGCTGTCAGGCAATACTCCTTTGCCACTATCGTAACGCAAGCCGACAGCATACTGGGCATCAGCATCTCCCTGCTTAGCGGCAAGGAAAAACCATCTGAATGCCTCCACCTGGTTAGTTTTTATCCCTTTTCCTTTAGTATACATAACTCCCAAATTATATTGAGCAGTTACATGACCTCGTTCTGCTGCTTTTTTAAAATATGCAAATGCTTCTTCATAGGCTAAACCAGAGTAAAAGGACTTACCTTTTAAAAAAAGATTTTCGGGAGTTTCTTCTGTTTTGTTCCCTTCATGATCGTCTGCGGCTTTGCATTCCCTACCTAAATAATTAAGTACGTCTTTTGTCAGTTCTTTAAATGCCACAATTATGTTGGAATATGCTATTAGCCAATGAGTCCTTGACAGATAGTAGGACAACTCTTCACTCATTGGAATGTCGTGAATAATGAAGGGAACAATTGTCTTATGACTATTAAATGCCACATCTACTTCACTCATGACATGCTGTGATATATTGGAGTTAGATGAAAAAACCAATACAAATATTTGACTGTTTTTGATACCACGGACAATTTCGCTTGCATAACTTCTTCCTGGCTCAAGACTATTTGGGGCCATCCAACACTTTATTGCATTATTCTCAAGGTGCTGACATAATCTTTCAGCCACATCTATATCCTTGCTTGAATAACTTATAAAAACATCGTATTTCATAATTATATTAGTTTTCTGCATCCATTAACACGAAAGGAGCCCAATAGAAAGGCGACGGATATTCCCTACGGAGTTCCCTGACGGCTTCATTGAGAGATTGTTGCATCGGAGTACCCGACAACCAATTCTGATAGAACAGTTCCATTAATCGTGCCGTACTCTTGTCATTTACATTCCACAATGTCGCCAAAATGCTCTTAACTCCTGCCTGTTTGAAACCGCGATGCATACCGTAGACTCCTTCCAAGGAGTATTCTCCGACAGCCGTTTGACAGGCTGAGAGAACGACCAGGTGCGTGTTGCTTAAGTCCAGCATGGCCACCTCGTTGGCGGTCAAAATGCCATCAGCCTCTTCCAGTTTGTCAGTATCCCCTTCCCAAGTACGATTAGCATCAGCGAAAGCTAACCCACAACGTTGCATACTTGAGAATTGGGTGGCTGGAAAACGCGCCAAGAACTTATTCCCCATAATATTCTTGTCTCCTTTTATGAAAAATCCGTGAGTAGACAAATGTAATATGTCTGGACTGTTCTCATTCATAGCGTGTATAGACTCTTCGGTTGGGGCAAAACCCAATTGCGTTTTAGTTGTTACCTTTCTGTTATGCAGGATATTCTCAATCTTTTCAATTTCACTTCTAGTAAACGGCAGGTATTCAAAAGCGTCACTGACGGCACCGCGATGACCTTCCTGCACATGTTCCTGTAGAGCCAATTTCTTGTGTTCTGGACTATAAAATACAGAGCCATAGAGTGCAGAAGTATGTACAGGCTGGAGGGTTGGATGGCTGCGGAGGGCTACCAGATCGCCCGTTGACAGCATCTGATGCAACTCATAGTGTTCGAACAAATAAGTGCCATCAACGCATTTGAAAGCGGCAAAGGCCAAATCATTCAAGAAACCCGTTGGTGAATAAAACACTTTATTAATGCCTTGCAGTCTGCTTTCTATGGGTTGCCATAGCTTGGCATAGAGCTTCAATTGGTCGTCGCGATATAAACCCTCAGCTTTCTGCTGCATATCCAAGTCTTTCATTTTTTCCAATCCATTCCACAATTCATTAGTAGGTGTCAGTGCCACATACAGAGGGTGGCCTTGTGCCAAAACTACAAGCGCGCCCAGTGAAGTGGAATCTGATATCACATACTCTATAGCAGCTTCATCCTGTTTCAGCACGGCTTGCACCGCCTGCCAATCTGGCGTGTTCATGCCTTCAATATACTTAGCCGCTTCACGATTGATGTTTCTTTCCAAACGCTCCATTCGTTGCCTACACTTCACCATCTCGTTGTTGTTGGCATCGGATCCTATATAGTCCACCATGTTGAGCGTTTTATAGTAGGCCTGAAGTCGCTGCAGGCTGTCTTGCCGCGCCATAAGCGCACCGTCGTTGAGCAGCGATAGTGCTTTCTTGATGCGTTCCGAAGAGCGCAGCAAAAGACCCTTCTCGCTCAGAATAGCATTCATCGCTTCAGCAGCCAACTCTTGTTTGAAAACGGGCAGCAGTGTATACAGTGCTGTGCCGCCTGTACCGCCCTGACTGACAAAAGCCTCACGCTCAGCCTGCGTCATCAAGTCGAAATTGAGTTGCGCCAGTTGTTGTCTGTAGTCTGCAAAACGACGGGCCTGAATGAGAGCCTTGTCGTACTGCCCTAGGCGATAGTAGCACGTACCAATGCGTAAGGCATCAGAGGCCTTGTTCTGTAGGCTGGTGAATGTCTTGTATGTACTTGTTGAAACAATCTGCTCCAACAGTTTTACTGCCTCGCCATATTTTTCCTGACTCTCCTTCAGCGATGCCAACGCATTTAGTCCCCACGACTTACCCGTCTGAGTCTGTCCAAGCTGTATGTAATACTTCTCAGCCTCGATGGTATCATTACACACGTAGAGGTAGTGGTTACCCAAATACTGGTAGGCACCAGCCAAACGCGAATTGTCAGCCTGACCACCACGACCAATCTGCTCGCTGACATCCTCACGGGCGATGTCTGCCATAGAGCCAAGAATTTGTCCGAATGTGTCAAACATCTGTTTCGTTTGCAAGACCATCGACTTTGTCCTCTCGTTAGGCGACTGTATGGCTTTCTCCATCTCCTTGACGGCAGAGGCGTATTCCGGCAGATACTGGCCAAAGGAGTATACCATTTTCAACGCCATAGCTTTCAGCGTCTCTTCATCGCCCTCATTCATTTTCCTTGCTAGCTGAATTTGATTGGTATATTCTGCCAGTGCAGCCATCTGCAACGAGATGTCAACATTCTTGCTGGCTAATAGCTGATAGCGGTAGAAGATTAGATTGGCTGTTACCAAATGTGCGTTGAAGCTATAATTGCTTTCTGCATTTTTGATGCACAGCTCTATCAGTTCGTCAGCTTTGTCCAGATTGTTTAGTTGATAAGCATACAGACTGAACAAACCCGTCACCAAATTCTCATAGATATAGTATGACTGATACGACTTTGCCTCCAAGTGCTGCATACCCGTAAGATATGCATCCTCTGCCTTGTCGTACTGCCCACAGTTGGTGTAGTAGTCGGCAATGTATTGATAGCAGTTCTGGTAGAAACCGTCTGCATGCTCGCGATACTTCATGAAGAATGGAATGGCCTCGCTGAATAGGGCATGAATCTCAGGTGTCAGAACGTACTGCCCTTGCTGATAGTAGAGCCTGTTGCCCAACTCCATCTGCATTACACAGCGATACATGCCGTCCTCCTCCTTCGTGCAGACCTTGATGCCCTGTCTGAGCAACTTAAGCCCCTCTTCGTCCTGTCCAAGTCCAAAGGCAATGTTGGCCTTCTGGTGACTCAAGGCAGCCACAGAACAATCCAAGACAGTCAGTTTGTGTATCACTTCGTTTGCCAGTTTGCTGGCCTGTCTTAGGTTGTCAGGGTTGCTCGTCTCTGCAAGATAGCCAACATATGATGCCTGGACAAATGTCCATAGAGGCGATGCCTGGTCTACCATCTTCTCCATATCTGCCAATACTACCGAGTAGATAGACAACACGTCATCTGAACGCTGCATTTGGCGGTATATCTCACACAGGTTCATACCGATATAGAGTGATGACCACGATGTCGTGTGGTTGGCAAGGTAGTGGTCATGAAGCGTGGTCAAAAATGTCTGATAGGCTTCAGGCGTTGTCGCCGACAGCGCATAACGCGTATAGGCTGATCCTATCTGGTAAGCCCAATAGAGGTCGGAATGTTCTGGGAATAGACTCTCCAACAGCCTTTCTTCCTCCTGTAGCAGTCCGGCTGCTTTACTCACATCTGTCTGCAGTTGCTGGTTCATAATACGATGCAACACGCTCAGATATGCCACGTTGCGATTGTCGTAGTATTGTCCTACTTTTAAAAGCAGCATATTATAGCGAGCCAATTCATAGACATTCTGACCATAATAAACATCATAGTCCCAAAGCAACAGTTCGACCTCTATAGGCAGCAGGTCACCGCGAGGCAGGTAATTTTCTAACCACGACTGTATCTTCTTCAACTTATCACGCTGCTGCTCATAGTCTGTGGTAGGGAGCGACAACTGAGTGGTCAGCAGGCGCAGTTTGCAGCGCATGGTTCTCACATCTTGCTCGCCCCATAGCTTCTTAGCATCGTTGTATGCCTTCCGTGCCCAACCTTCGGAATTGTTTACATAAGCGTCCTGCACAAGTCCTTCCATTAAGACACCCTCTGGAAACTGTAGGCGAAACAGATAGTCGACATAGTCGCCTATGTTAATGCCTGGCCTGTTTTCTTTCCACATCGACAGATACAGACATAGGTCTATCCACTCCGACGACGGCTGCACGCCACCCTTCACCAACGATTCCATTGCCTTCTCCACCTCAAAGACCTCTCGCCAATGGTCAGGATTCTCCAGATCATACTGACTCTCCATCAGCACCCGTTCCATGCGCGTCACCTGACAGAGCACCTGAAGGTCTGCGCTCTTTGGGTTACTCCGATACAGTAGTTCTGCCTGCTTGGCATTAGACCGGGCTATCATCAGTGCCTGTTCCTTCTCCGTGTCAGCTAATGCCTGCATAAAGGCACGCTGGCCAGATATGACCTCAAGGCTTCCGGTGCCAAACAGATTCTCCGCATATCTGCATAGTCCTATCATGGTGGTTCTGACCGCCAGATTCGCTTTGTCCAGTTCTCTATGCTCTAGCTTGTCGGCAAGTGCAGAGAGTTCTGGCAACTGATACATGTTGGCACCATCTCGCAGCCGCTGGCAGTCCTCCGGTTCATGGTTACCTGACACACAACTCTCCACCACAGCCCTGAACACCCGACCGTCAGACTTAGTCTGGGCATTCACACACAAAGTAAGTGCAGCTATCGCACAATATGCAACCAAACGTTTCATCAACAACATTTTATTCAGATTATACCCTCTTTAGTCTAATCCATCCAATAATATAAACGCTGCCCAGTATTTCGGGGTATTCCATCCCTTCTCTTTGTGAGAACGTACTGTTTTCTTGGCTAGTTCCAGCGCATCATACTTAGTTTTCTTCTCGCCTATCCAATACTTATAGAACTCAGTCATCAAAAGGCAAGTAGCCTCGTCATCCACTTTCCAAAGAGACATTAGAATACTCTGTGCGCCCGCCTTCTTGAACCCGCGCTGGAGGCCGAAAACACCATCGCCAAAGATGTCACCTTGGGCTGTCTGGCAGGCACTTAGGCTGGTGAGTGTTACAGTCCGAAGATCTAAGGTCGAGATTTCTTGAGCAGTCAGGATTCCATCGCCATTGTCGCTATAATTACTATCTCCAAACAAAATATTCTCAGCACCAGCAAACAACAGTCCCGACCGGGTGAGTGCCTTGTCTTCGGAGTCTTGCTGCAAAAGGTAGAACAAGGACGAATCGTTTTCTTTGTCCTCGCTTTTATGATAGAAGCCGTGAGTAGACACATGCACTATTTTCACGTCTTTTCCGCTGATGGCTTTGAAGGAATATTCTGTAGCCTTAGTCCCCGTATAGAGCAAAGTTTCTGTTGCACCCTTTGCGGTATTGAAAATCTTTGCAACGTTTTCGGCTTCAACTTTCGAACCGGGCAGATAGTCTACGCTGCTCATTGCCCCACGTATCTCCCGCA
>CAMYZK010000132.1 GCA_947303825.1 uncultured Prevotella sp.
CATGATGCTTGTCACCTGATGGTCTACGAACGGATTGTCGAAGCGCTCAAGCACGTCGCCGGCAAACTTCTCCAGCTCCTCCATAGGCAGGTCGAGTGTCTGCATCAGCTCGTCAAACTGCACCTTGTGGATGTACTTGCCGATGACCTCATGCTGACAGGCATCGCGAACGATGTTTACACCACTGAGGAAAGCCACGGGCGAGAGAACAGTGTGCGGGCCGTTGAGCAGTGTCACCTTGCGCTTGTGGTAAGGCTCCTCGCTGGGTACGAACAGCACGTGCAGACCGGCCTTGTCGGCGGGGAACTCCTGGGCAACCTCTTTCGGAGCCTCGATGACCCAAAGGTGGAAGTTCTCTGCCTGCACGACGAGGTTGTCGCGGTATCCCACTTTCTCCTGTATCTGAGCAATCTCCTTACGGGGGAAACCTGGCACAATACGGTCGACCAGTGTAGCATATACGCCGCAGGAGTTCTCAAACCACTGGCGGAATCCTTCGGGCAGCTCCCACAGGTCGATGTATTTACGTATGCAGTCTTTCAGCACATGTCCGTTGAGGAATATCAGCTCACAGGGGAAGATGATAAGTCCCTTGGTGGGGTCGCCGTTGAATGTCTGGTAACGGCGATATAGCAGCTGTACCAGCTTGCCAGGATAGGAAGAGGCGGGCTTGTCGTCTATCTTACACTCTGGATCAAAGGCAATGCCTGCCTCGGTGGTGTTGGAGATGACGAAACGTATCTCCGGCTGGTCGGCCAGCGCCATAAAGGCTTCGTTCTGGCTGTATGGGTTAAGACAGCGGCTGATAACGTCAATGCGCTCCAGCGTGTTTACTGGTTTTCCGTTCTCACGGCCCTGCAGGTTGACATGGTACAGACAGTCCTGGCCGTTGAGCCAGTCTACCATTCCCTGTGCCAGGGGCTGTACGACAACGACGGAGCCATTGAAGTTTGTCTTCTGGTCCATGTTCCAGATAATCCAATCCACGAAAGCACGGAGGAAGTTACCCTCACCGAACTGAATGACCTTTTCGGGCATTACGCTCTTTGGAGCGAAGTGTTTGTTTAGTGGTTTCAGCATAAGTGTTTCTAAAAGTTTTTAAGTTTACATGTTTGTAAGTTGCGTGCAAAGGTACTTACTTTTCTGCACACGGCCAAAAATAAACGAACAAAAATCTTCAAAAAACATCACAAACACATATAACAGCTGTATTTGCGCCTGAATTCTGAAGATTTTTGTTTTCCAGCTATCGGAGGTCAGTCGATGATATCGAAGCCTGTGTACTTCTGCAGGGCTTTTGGTATGCGAATACCCTGCTCGGTCTGGTTGTTCTCAAGCAATGCGGCAACGATGCGCGGCAGTGCTAGCGCCGACCCGTTGAGCGTGTGGCAGAGCTCGGTTTTCTTTGTGTCCTGACGGCGATAGCGGCACTTCAGCCTGTTGGCCTGATAGGTGTCGAAGTTGCTCACCGACGATACCTCCAGCCAGCGGCCCTGTGCTTCGCTGTATACCTCGAAATCGTAGCAGATGGCAGAGGTGAACGACTGGTCGCCTCCACAGAGAAGCAGAATGCGGTAAGGCAGTTCCAGCTTCTTCAGCAGCCCTTCCACATGAGCCAGCATCTCCTTGTGGCTCTCTCTGGAGTGTTCGGGCTTGTCTATGCGTACTATCTCTATCTTGGAGAACTCGTGCAAGCGGTTCAAGCCTCTCACCTCCTTGCCGTATGAGCCTGCCTCACGACGGAAGCACTCGGTATAGGCACAGTTTTTTATGGGCAGTTGAGCCTCGTCGAGTATCACATCTCTATATATATTGGTGACGGGCACTTCGGCAGTGGGAATGAGATAGAAATCGTCTACCTCGCAGTGATACATCTGCCCTTCCTTGTCGGGCAGCTGTCCGGTGCCGTAGCCCGAAGCTGCATTGACCACCGTTGGGGGCATGATCTCTGTATAGCCAGAAGCACGGGCTTCGTCGAGGAAGAAGTTGATGAGTGCACGCTGCAGCTGTGCTCCTTTTCCGATATACACAGGAAATCCGGCGCCTGTTATCTTCACCCCAAGGTCAAAGTCAATGATGTTATATTTCTTTGCCAACTCCCAGTGAGGCAGCGGATTGCTTATTCCCAAAGTGGGATTGACGTTCCAGTTGCCAACGGTATCACTGTCTGTACACTCCTTGAGATTACTTTTCACCACATGGTTGTCTTCTGCCGTCCTGCCCTCAGGCACTTCGTCGTAAGGTATGTTTGGTATCTGGCAGAGCAGCTGGTTCATTTCTTCCTGAGCCTGATTCATGGCTTCCTCCAGCTGGCGTGAGCTTTCCTTCAAGCTGGCCACCTGCTGCTTGGCTTCCTCTGCCTCGGCCTTGCGTCCCTCTTTCATCAAGCGTCCTATCTGGCTCGACTGCTGCTTCTGCTCGTTCAGGTTGCGGTCTAGCTGCTGCTGGCTCTCACGGCGGCGGCGGTCAATGGCCAGCACCTCGTCTATTGCCTCGCGTGCACCTTCAAAATGCTTCTTCTCCAAGCCGCGTATCACGCGCTCGGTATTCTCGGTAATGAGCTTAAGTGTTAACATAATCTGTTATAATTTTTGTATATTCTGCTTTTTAAGTTGCAAAGGTACTCATTTTCGTGGAAACAGCAAATGTTTTGAACATTTTTTATCACGCAAATGCTGAGTCAAGAGCTTCGGCAGAGTTTCAATGCCCTAGTCAGTACAGACCGTATACAACGACAAGAAAAGCAGTTTTTGTGTGTCTGCCAGCTGGCTTTTTGTTGTAATCTGTTACCATTTCTCAATTATTTATGCAAAAATAGTAAATTTTTCAATCATCAAAGTGAAATAACGTAAGTTTTTCGTAACTTTGCCGACCGCAAAGGCGAACTTACTCTGTCTTGGCAAAACAAAGGAACGGTAACACATTACAACTATGGTAAAAATAACCAAAGAACAGGCCCTCGCCTATCACCAGAGCGGCCGCCCCGGAAAGATTGAAGTAAAGCCCACGAAGGCTTATCGTACCCAAACCGACCTCAGCCTGGCATACTCACCCGGCGTGGCATACCCCTGCCTTGAGATTCAGCAGAACCCAGAGGATGCCTATAAGTATACCGACAAGGGAAACCTGGTGGCCGTCATCTCTAACGGCACCGCCGTGCTGGGACTAGGAGACATAGGGGCTATGAGCGGCAAACCCGTGATGGAAGGCAAGGGCTTGCTATTCAAGATTTACGGTGGCATTGATGTCTTCGACATCGAGGTCAACGAGAAAGACCCGGAGAAATTTTGTGAGGCTGTAGAACGCATTGCACCTACCTTCGGAGGAATCAACCTTGAGGACATAAAGGCACCGGAATGCTTCTACATAGAGGAACGGCTGAAGCGCACACTCGACATACCCGTGATGCACGATGACCAGCACGGCACAGCCATCATCAGTGCCGCAGGACTGAAAAACGCCCTTGAGGTAATTGGCAAGGACATCAGCAAGGTGCGCATCGTTGTAAACGGTGCCGGTGCTGCTGCCATATCGTGTACAAAACTGTATATGGCCATCGGTGCACAAAAGGAGAACATCGTCATGCTCGACTCAAAGGGAGTCATCTCTGTTTCACGCAATGACTTGAACGAACAAAAACGTTTCTTTGCTACCGAGAGAACCGACATACACACCCTGGCAGAGGCAGTAAACGGTGCCGATGTCTTCGTAGGACTCTCAAAGGGGAACGTACTGTCGAAGGACATGGTGCGTTCCATGGCCAAAGACCCCGTCATCTTCGCCCTCGCCAACCCCGTGCCTGAGATAAGCTATGAGGATGCCATGGATGCACGCCCCGACGTGCTCATGTCAACAGGCCGCACCGACTATCCCAATCAGATAAACAATGTAATAGGCTTCCCCTACATCTTCCGTGGAGCCCTCGATGTACATGCCAAGGCCATCAACGAGCAGATGAAGCTTGCCGCCGTCCACGCCATTGCCGACCTGGCCAAGCAGCCCGTGCCCGACGTGGTGAACGATGTCTACAAGGTTAACAACCTACGTTTCGGACGTGACTACTTCATTCCAAAGCCGGTAGACCCACGACTCATCAGCGAGGTAAGTGCTGCCGTGGCACAAGCAGCCATTGAGAGTGGCGTAGCACGTAAGACCATAACAGACTGGAACCAGTACAAGAACTCGCTCACAGTGCTGCTGGGGCAGGAGACAAAGCTCACACAGAAGCTATACGCCACTGCCGCCACACATCCGCAACGCGTAGTCTTTGCAGAAGCCGTACACCCCACCATGCTCAAGGCTGCCATTCAGGCCAAGGCCGAAGGCATCTGCCAACCCATACTGCTGGGCAACGACGAGGTCATTGCAAAACTGGCAAAGAGCCTCGACCTCTCCCTGGAGGGTATAGAGATAGTAAACCTGCGCCATCCTTCCGAGCAGGAGCGCCGCGAACGCTATGCACGCATACTTACTGAGAAACGCCAGCGCGACGGATACACATTCCAAGAGGCCAACGACAAGATGTTTGAGCGCAACTACTTCGGAATGATGATGGTAGAGACAGGCGAGGCCGACGCCTTCATCACAGGACTCTACACCAAGTACTCCAACACCGTCAAGGTGGTGAAGGAGGTGATTGGCATACGCCCGGAGTACAAACACTTCGGAGCCATGCACATCATCAACTCGCCCAAAGGAACGCTCTACATTGCCGACACGCTGGTCAACGAGAACCCCGACACCGACACGCTCGTCGACATAGGCAAGCTGGCTGCCACCGCCGTTCGCTTCTTCAATGAGAAACCCGTCATTGCCATGGTGAGCCACTCCAACTTCGGCTCCTCGCAGAGCGACGGTGCACTCAAGGTGAAGCATGCCGTAGAACAGCTGCACCAGCTCTACCCCGACCTGCCCATAGACGGGGAGATGCAGATAGGCTTTGCACTCGACCGCGAGCTGCGCGACGAGCAGTACCCCTTCAGCCGTCTGGCTGGAAGGAATGTCAACACACTGGTATTTCCCAACCTTACCTCTGCCCGCTCCTCCTACAAGATGCTACAGATGCTCGGCGCCGATGCAGAAATAATCGGCCCCATACAGATAGGACTCAACAAGGCCATACACTTCGTAGACTTCGGAGCTTCGGTGCGCGACGTGGTGAACACCGTCGCCGTTGCTACCATCGACGCATACGTCATGAAACTAAAGAACCGCATATCAGGCACAGCCAAACTGTAACACCGGCAACAAGCCTGCAAGGACAAGGGAAGGGGTTGACTGTAAGCTGTCAACCCCTTCCCTTCTTTCTCAAACAACTACACTCAGTATGCCTCACGATATTTACACTCGTCCTTGTCGTGAAGCATAGACAGGTACGACTGGTAACGGCTCTGGGCTATGAAATGGTCGTCCAGTGCTTTCAGCACAGCACATCCCGGCTCATGGGTATGGGTGCAGTTGCTGAAGCGGCAGTGCTTGGAGAAGCGGAATATCTCCTTGAAATAGCCCGAAATCTCTTCGGGTTCCATATCGAAGGTTCCGAAGCCTTTGATGCCCGGAGTATCAATGAGGTAAGAAGCCTCCCCCGCCCCCTCCAAAGGAGGGGAGACCAACTCTGGCCCAAGACCTATAGTCCCTCCTTCGGAGGGGTTGGGCAGGCTTATCATCTCGCTGAACGTGGTGGTGTGCATACCTGTTCCCCATGCGTCACTAAGGTCGGCCGTTCTGAGGTTAGCTTCTGGCACCAAGCAATTGATAAGAGTAGACTTCCCCACCCCACTGTTTCCGCTCAACAGTGTAATCTTCCCTACAAGCAGTGGCTTCAGGGCTTGAAGCCCATCACCTGTTACAGCCGATATTTGCAGACATTGATAGCCTACTGTCTCATAGAGTTGTACCATCATCTGTTGCAGATGTCTCTCATCTGCGTCAAGTAGGTCGGTCTTGTTGAACACCAGAACGACAGGCACCCTGTATGCCTCGGCCGAGGCAAGAAACCGGTCGATGAAGGTGGTAGACGTCTGAGGCTGTGCCACGGTGACTATGAGCATGGCCTGATCTACGTTAGCAGCAATGATATGGCTCTGCTTCGACAGGTTGATACTCTTGCGTATGATGTAGTTGCGACGGTCGTCTATCTCGGTAATGAACGAAGCTCCCCCTTCGTCACCAGAAGGCGACACGACAGAAACCCTGTCACCCACTGCCACTGGATTGGTGCTCCTAATTCCTCGTAGGCGAAAGTTTCCCTTTATCTTACAGTCAAGCAAACGGCCATCCTCTGTACGGACAGTGTACCAGCTGCCAGTGTTCTTGACTACCAGCCCCTTTACAATCTCTAAAGATGAATTCTTAGCAGGCATCTGTCAGGCTGATTGGTGGCTCGGTCTATAACACGGCAAAAAAGCAAAAAGACACATCACACCGTCATTATCTCTTTGTTCTTGGCCTCAATGAGGCTGTCAAGCTTCTTTATCCACTTGTCGTGAATCTTCTGCAGTTCCAGCTCGGCATCCTTCTCGTTGTCCTCTGAGAGACCGTCCTTAATGGCCTTCTTCAACTTATCCTTTATATCAGAGCGCACGTTGCGCACCTCCACCTTGGCTTTCTCGGCAATCTTGTTGCATTGCTTCACAAGGTCACGGCGCCGTTCCTCTGTAGGCTGTGGGATGGTGAGTCGTATCATCTCGCCGTTGTTCTCTGGAGTGATGCCTACATCGCTGTCCATTATAGCCTTCTCAATATCCTTTATCTGCTTGCGATCCCACGGCTTGATAGCAATGGTACGGGCATCGGGACAGTTTACTGTAGCTACTTGATTAAGAGGAACTTTTGAACCATAGCTGGACACACGCACTCCGTCAAGAATGGCAACATTGGCACGTCCGGCACGTATGCGGTTCAGTTCTTCTTCGAGAAACATGGCTGCCATCTCCATGAGTTCCTCGCTTTTCTTCAAAGTCT
>CAMYZK010000133.1 GCA_947303825.1 uncultured Prevotella sp.
GATGGACAGCCGATGTCACCCCCGGAGCTTCCAACGCCACTGCCACCTTTGCCAGCCAGCGTCTTGACGCACCTGTCGTAGACACCGGCAGCTGCCTCTTCACTGGCTCGATGAAGGTTAACGTCAGTATTCCCGAAGGAGCCACACTGATGTACACCACCAACGGCAGCCTGCCCTCATCGCCCACCGAAGCCGTGGAGCTGCCCTGGATAGAACAAGTGAAAAACGGTGACTGTGAAGGGAGTGATGCCAGCAACCTGCTCACCAAGAACGGCGAGAGCAGCAGCGTGGTGAAAAAGATTACCGACGGCATAGGCTACAACGGCTCGCGCGGCATCAAGGTGCACGCCGTAAGCAACGCCACCAAAGCGTCGCAGACGCAATTCTACGTCTATACTCCCAACTATACCTGGAAGACGGGCGACCGCTTTCGTTTCCGCATGAAGGTGCGTGCCGACAAGGCTGCCACCATCACGGCCATCGCCCAAAAGAAATATGGCGAGAACATAGGCAACGGTGTGAGCATGCTGGCAGGCTCTTACAACGTCACCACCGAGTGGCAGGAGATTACCTTCGAGGGTACCCTCACCGCCCAGCAGGCTGGCGAAGAGCAAAGCTGGGGCTGGTGGCCCACCACAAGCTACACGCTGAAGACCATTGCCTTCAACCTGAACGAAGACAAGACCCTGGAGAACAACTACTATTTCGACGACATCTCGTGGGAGTCGCTGCCCGATGGCTATACCGACAATCCCAGCAAGGAGAGCAAGGACGGCGTGTTTACCATTGCATCGACAACGTCCCTCACCGTCCGCCTCTTCCAGGACGGCTACCTGCCCAGCGTGCCAGTAACGCGCAGCTATATCAAGACCGGCAACAAGTATACCCTTCCCGTCGTGTCGATCGTTGGCGACAAGACATTTTTCACCGACCCGAAGATAGGACTCGACTGCGACGGCGACGGTACCAACGGCAAGACCGGTAACGGCCAGAACCAGCCCAGGAACTACAACCAGCCCTGGGACCGCCCCGTGAACGTCAGCTTCCTGTCGCCCGAAGGCGAGATGCTCCACAATCAGGACGTGAACATAAAAGTCTCCGGCGGATGGACCCGCTCACAGCGCTACCGCTCATTCAAGCTGAAGGCAAGCAAGCTGTTCGACGGTCAGAACAGGTACGACTACTCCTTCTTCCCGCAAAAGCCCTACATCCGCAGCAAGACCCTGCTGGTGCGTAATGGCGGCAATGATGTGTGGAACCATAATGCCCGCTTCATGGACCCAGCCCTCGAGACCATCATACAGCGGTCGGGCATCGATCTCGACGTGCAGTCATACGTGCCAGTCATAGAATATGTGAACGGCGAGCTGCGCGGTGTGCTGAACCTGCGCGAGCCTAACAACGACGACTTTGCATACGCCAACTTCGGCTACGACGACGAAGAGCTGGACGCCTTCGAGAACATGGTGATGAAGAACGGCAACGACAGCGTGCTCAACCGCATCTTCGAGCTGGGCCGCCACATCAACGATGAAGGAGCCTACGACGAGCTGGTCACCCTGCTTGATATTGACGAGTTCACCAACTACATGGCCGCCACCATGTTCCTCGACAACGATGACTGGCCCAACAACAACATGAAGGCATACCGCAGTCAGCACGACGGACGCTACCGCTTCATCAGCTTCGACCTGGACTTTGCTTTCTCTCTGCGCAACTTCAACAAACACAGCGACGACCCCTTCAGCTACTTCCTCGACTTCAAGGATGCCAGCACCGTCAGCGGTGAGGGGAACCTGAACCGCGAGATAGTACGCCTGCTCCTCAACCTGCTGGGGCACAGTGATTACCGCAGGAAGTTTATCGACACGTTCTGTCTGATGGGAGGCAGCGTCTTTGAGTACAATCGTGTCTGTTCTATCGTCGACGAGCTGCTTGCCAACGTGAAGCCCATGTGCCAGCTCATGAAGCAGCAAGGCATTAACGACGGTCACGACCCTGACCGCGCTGCCACTACTATCAAGAACAAGCTGAAGGGACGCTCTAAGAAGATGGCTGGTCACCTGAAGAGCTTCTCTTATGCAAAGCTCAGCTCCACGGCACAAGCCGTCAGGCTGACCGCCGATGTCGAGGGAGCCCGCCTGTACGTCAATGGTCTGGAAGTACCCTATTCCGATTTCGACGGACATCTCTTCGCTCCTGTCGAGCTGTCGGCCAAGGCACCTGTAGGCTATCGCTTCGCTGGCTGGGAGAAAGGCACAGAACTCTATCCCGAGGAAACCATCCAGCTGCCTGCCGGCACTACCGTCAGCCTGAACGCCCACTTCGAGCCGCTTGGCGAAGACGCTATCAAGGCCCAGGGCATCAACCCCGTGCGCATCAACGAGGTGAGTGCTGCCAACGGCATCTATGTCAACGACTATTTCAAACGCAACGACTGGGTGGAGCTTTACAACACCACCGGCCAGCCCATCGACGTGGCGGGCATGTACCTCAGCGACAACCCGAACAAATTGAAGAAATACAAGATTGCAAAGGGTAGCGGCACGGCCGAGACCGTCATCCCCGCCCACGGCTATCTTATCGTATGGTGTGACAAGCTTGAGCCGCTCTCTCAGCTCCACGCCTCTTTCAAGCTTGCCGCCGAGGGAGGTGACGTGCTCCTTACCGCCGCCGATGAGTCGTGGACCGACCGTCTCACCTATACCGCTCTGAACAGTGACCAGACAGCAGGCCGCTATCCCGACGGCACTGGCGACGTGGTGCTGATGAACGTCCCCACCGTCGCTGCAGCCAACACCCGTTCGTCCTACTCTGTAGGTATGGAGCAACCCTACACCAATGGCATTTGCGACCTTCTGGCCACGGCTACCGAGTTCAACGTGCGCTATGCTGTCAATGCCCTCTCCATACGCAGTAAGGCGAGCAACGCCAACGGTGCCTCTACGGCACTCCGTGTTGCCATTACAAACCTTGGCGGACAGTCGGTCTATAAAACTACGGCCGCCCTGTCCAATGGCTATGCTATGGTATCGCTCTCCCAACTCCCCGCCGGCATCTATATGGCTACTGTCACCGATGCCCAGAGCCGGGTGGTCACTTGCAAGTTCTTAAAAAAGTGAACCACTTTTTTGAGTTGGTGAGTTTTTGAGTTGGTGAGTTTTTGAGTTGGTGAGTTTTTGAGTCTATCTTTAACCTATCATTTTTCATCTGAAGAAGTCTTTCATCTTCTGATTGTGTTGAGCTTGGCTTTCGGAGCCATCACGTTGTGCACCTCCTCGGTATAGGCACCCACCCGTGCAGTAACCTTCTGGCGAATGTCACGGCTGCTGGCTCCTATGCAGAAGGCATACTGTCCGGCTTCTACCAGCCAGCGGCTGCCGCCCTCGTCGAAGGAGGCCAGCTGGCGCAGGTCTATCGGCATGGTGAGCTGCTGGCTCTCTCCGGGCTGTAGTTGTCGTGTCTTGGCAAAGGCCTTCAGCTCGTGTACGGGCTTCTCGATGGTGCCTGCGGGAGCTTCGACATACACCTGTGCCACCTCCTTGCCTGCCACCTTGCCGGTGTTCTTCACCGTGACGCTCACGGTGATGGTATTGCCAGCCACCTTCACGGTAGGCTTGCTGTAGTCGAAGGTGGTGTAGCTCAGGCCATAGCCGAAGGGATAGGCCACAGCCTTGTTGAACGTGTCGAAATAGCGATAGCCCACATAGATGTCCTCCTCGTGGTTGACGTAATCGACCAGAGGTATGTCCCTACCCCACGTCTCCATGTTGGAGTATGTGTACATGTCATACCCCAGGGGGAAGTTCTTGGTCGAAGGATGGTCGGTGGCTGCTATGGGCCACGTCATGGTAAGCCTGCCGCTGGGGTTTGCCTTTCCTGTCAGCACGTCGGCCACGCTGTTGCCTCCCTCCATGCCAGGCTGCCAAGCCACGAGGATGGCATCGGCACGGTCGCGCCAGGAAGCCGTCTCGATGACCGAGCCGCTGTTGATGATGACGATGACGGGCTTTCCCTCGGCATGGAACTGACTGCTCACACGCTCTATCATGGCCTTCTCCTGGCTTGAAAGGTTGAACTCGCCTTCTATCTGGCGGTCTATACCCTCTCCTGCCTGACGGCCAATGGTTATGATGGCAGCATCGGCCTCCTTCACCTCGTGGACCACGCATCGCTCAGTAATCTCTATCTCGTCGAGCTTGGGCTGTCCCTGGTCTAGGAACCACATCATGGGGTTCTTGTCGGCCTTGAGCTTTGCGGCGGCATACTTAACATAGTTCTGATAGATCTCCGTAAGCAGCGGAGTGGTCTTCACACCAGCATTTTTCAGGCCGTTAAGCATGTCAACCACGTATGGCACGTTGACGGCTCCAGAACCCAGTCCACCGGAGAAGAAGTCATAGCTATTCACTCCAAAGAGTGCTACTGTCTTAAGGTTGTGCATGGGCAGGCACGGCTCTGCCGTCTGTGCTCCGTGCATGGTGAACAGCGCATTCTTGAGCAGCACCATTCCCTCGGTGGCACTCTGGCGTGTCACCTCGGCATGAGCCTTCAGGTCGGGACTGTTAGAGAACTTATACCCCTTGAACCTAGGTGTCTTGACGATGTACTCCAGCATGCGGCGCACATTGCGGTCTACCAGGCTGATGTCCAGTTGGCCCTCCTTGACAGCCTTGACAATGTCGTCGGCCTGGTCAGGATAGCCCGGCATCATAAGGTCGTTGCCGGCCTCCACCTCCTGCTCGGTGGGCAGCTTCTTGCGCTTCCCTATCCAGTCGGTCTCGACAATGCCGTCGAACCCCCACTCGTCGCGCAGAATGGTGGTAAGCATGTCTTTGTTGCCCTGTGCATAGACACCGTTGATAATGTTGTACGACGACATGATGGTCCAGGGTTTTGACTCGCGTACCATCATCTCGAAGCCACGCAGGTAGAGCTCGCGCAGTGCTCTCTGAGACACACGCTCGTCTACGCGTGTGCGATCGCTCTCCTGTGAGTTGACGGCAAAGTGCTTCGGGCTTGTGCCCACACCCCGGCTCTGCACGCCTTTCACCACAGCCGCTCCCATGCGTCCGGTGATAACGGGGTCTTCGCTGAAGTACTCAAAGTTGCGTCCGCACAGGGGGTTGCGATGCAGGTTCATGCCAGGTCCCAACACCACGTCGCAGCCATACTCCAGGGTCTCGTTGCCTATGGCACGCCCCACCTGTTCCACCAGGTCGGTGTTCCATGTCGATGCGAGGCAAGTGCCTATGGGAAAACCTGTGGCATAATAGGTCTTGGTGTCGCCGCTCCTATGTGCGTCGATGTGCACACCTGCAGGGCCGTCGGCCATCACCGTAGCGGGGATGCCCAGCCGGTCGATGGCTACTGTGATGCCTGCTGCACCGGCCACAAGTTTCTTCTGGCGTCCAAGCATCGCCCCGCTTCCCACGAAACTGTCGTTGCCACCTCCCACTAGCATCTGTGCCTTCTCTTCGAGGGTCATGGCCGCCATCACCTCGTCTATATTGTCGGTTCTAAGCTTAGGTGCCTGCTGGGCAAGCGATGTTGCTGTCATTGTTGCAGCCGTCATAATAAGTATTGCTTTTAGTAGTTTCATATCGTGTTAGGTTTTTAAAATTTAGTGTTTCAATCATCGTTTCTGCCGACTGTTCCACGAGGGCATTCCCGTTCCCGCCGGACTGAAGTCTATCAGCACTATGTCGAAGACGAGAACGCTGTGGCCAGGTATTGAGCCGCTGCTGTTGCCGTCGCTGCCATAGCCCAGTTCGCTGGGGATATACACCAGCCAGTGGTCGCCACGGTGCATGTTCTGCAGTGCAGTAGCGTATCCGTCAATCATACGTGAGACGAGCACCTTGGTAGAGTAGCCTGTAGCAACAGAGAATGTGCCGTAGGCTGTCTCGTCAAAGACATAGCCCTCTGGATATGTGGCAGAGGGAATGAGGCGGCCCCGGTACATCACCCTCACACTGTCGGTATAGGCAGGGCTGTCGGTACCGCTGTTTTCCTTCAGTTTCTTTACATAGATATAATCGTCTGTGTCGTGCACATCCGATGCGTTGAGCGAGTAGTTGAGTATACGCTGCCACTGCATGGGGTTGGCATCGAGCGAGTCGGCGAGAGAAGCAAAAAACACCTCGTTGCGCTGCTGCCAGTTGTCCCACTCGGTGGGTTCAGTCTCCTCTTCGCTACAGGAGGAGAACAAAACCAACAAGCCCATCCCCAACCCCTCCCAAAGGGAGGGGCTTTTAAATAGTTTTGCTATTGTTTTGATAATAAACATTACTGAATAATAAAAGGGAATATCTGGATTAGAACGCCCCTCCCTTGGGGAGGTTTTGGGTGGGCCTGTTTAGAGTTTCTTCAGCAGACTGGTGATGCTCACCTTGTCCTCAATGATGCCATTGAGGTCTTCTATCTTCACACGCTCCTGCTGCATGGTATCACGGAAGCGCAGGGTGACACAACCGTCGACAAGTGTGTCATGGTCTACGGTGACACAGTAGGGTGTGCCTATGGCATCCTGACGGCGGTAGCGCTTGCCTATGGAGTCTTTCTCGTCGTACTGGCAGGTGAAGTGATACTTCAGGTCGTCAACAATCTCGCGAGCCTTCTCAGGCAGACCGTCTTTCTTCACCAGCGGCAGCACGGCCAGCTTGACAGGAGCCAGGGCGGCAGGCAGGCGGAGCACGGTACGTGTCTCGCCGTTCTCCAGTGTCTCCTCGCAGAAGGCGTGGCACATGATGCTGAGGAACATACGGTCTACGCCGATAGAGGTCTCTATGACAAACGGAGTATAGCTCTCGTTGGTCATCGGGTCGAAGTACTTAATGCTCTTGCCAGAGTACTTCTCATGCTGCGAGAGGTCGAAGTTGGTGCGTGAGTGGATACCCTCCACCTCCTTGAAGCCGAACGGCATCTTGAACTCGATGTCCGTAGCGGCGTTGGCG
>CAMYZK010000134.1 GCA_947303825.1 uncultured Prevotella sp.
GGTGAGACAGAACACAGGCATGTATGGCATAAGGCTGAGGGGCGAGCGCTTCGACATGGGAAATCCTCAGGCTATGGTAAATACAATAGCCACTTTTGCCACAATGGACTACGACGAATAATAAAACAAATGTTGTGAACAAATCATAATTTGACAAACAAATCCTGCGAAACACTTGCGGGATTTGTTTTTTCTTGGTATCTTTGCGCTGACACACAAATTATTAACCTATCATTTAAGTATTACATTTATGAAGAAAAAATTTATCTGCGCCGTTTGTGGATATATCTATGAAGGCGACGAAGCCCCCGAGAAGTGCCCAATATGCAAGGCTCCTGCATCTAAGTTCAGCGAACTGAAAGACGAGGGCGAGACCACCTACGCCACCGTGCACCGCATTGGCGACGGCAAGCCAGAGGGAGTGAGCGAGGAGATGATAGAAGACCTACGCAACCACTTCAACGGTGAGTGCAGCGAGGTGGGTATGTATCTTGCCATGGCACGCCAGGCCGACCGCGAGGGCTACCCCGAGATAGCCGAGGCTTTCAAGCGCTACGCCTTTGAGGAGGCCGACCATGCCAGCCGCTTTGCCGAGCTGCTAGGAGAGTGTGTTTGGGACACCAAGACAAATCTGGAGAAGCGTGCCGCTGCCGAGGCAGGAGCCTGTGAGGACAAGTTCCGCATTGCCAAGAATGCCAAGGCTGCCGGATTCGATGCCATTCACGACACCGTCCACGAGATGGCCAAGGATGAGGCACGCCACGGAGCTGGCTTCGCCGGACTGCTGAAACGATACTTCAAGTAAATCCCCAGACCCCTCCCCTAGCCCCTCCGAATAGCACTCCCCTCCCCTTGAGGGGAGGGGTTGGGGGTGGGGTCTTATAAAAACTCTGCATTGAACAATAAAAACGTGGAAAATCCGTTTCATCTTTAAGATGAGACGGATTTTCTTATACATTATTATTATATGCACCTATGCATGCTGGTCGTGTGCCGACGACGACACCTTCACCACGTCGCCTACCGCAAGGCTTAGCTTCTCCAAGGATTCGGTGAAGTTGGACACCATCTTCTCAACAGTAGGTTCACGCACATACGACTTCTGGGTATATAACCATTCTTCCAGGGGACTGCGCCTTAGCAGCGTACACCTCAGGCAAGGCAACCAGACGGGGTTCCGAGTCAACGTAGACGGCTCTTACCTTGACAATTCGCTTGGCTCGAAGATAAACAACCTGGAGTTGCGCAAGGGCGACAGTCTGCGAGTCTTTGTAGAGCTTACTGCACCACAGAACAACCGTCCGGAGCCACAGCTAGTGGAAGACCTGCTCGTGTTCACACTTGAGAGCGGTGTACAGCAAAGCGTTGTGCTACAAGGGCACGCCTGGGACGCAATCATTTGCGACAGCATTATAGTGAGCCGCGACACCCTGATAGAGAGCCGCCGCCCCCTAGTGGTGATGAAGGGTCTGTGTGTTGACTCTGCCGCTACGCTTACCATACGCAACACCACCGTCTATTTCCACGACAAGGCAGGCATTGACATACATGGCACACTGAAGACAGACAGCGTGGTGCTGCGAGGCGACAGGCTCGACCACATGTTCGACTATCTGCCCTACGACCGCATAAGCGGGCAGTGGCGCGGGGTGCACATCTTCCCTTCTTCCTATGAGAATGAGTTCATAGCCACAGAGATTCGCAATGCTGAGTATGGCATAGTGTGCGACTCGGCAGAACTGCTCACCACCAGACAACGGCTATACATGGAACACTCTGTGGTGCACAACTGCGCCGGGCCAGGACTCCAGGCCTTCAATTCATGGGTGGGACTGCTCAGGTGCCAGTTCAGCAACACACAGGGCGACTGTGTGGCATTCTACGGAGGTGGCGTGGTGATGGAACACTGTACGCTGGCCCAGTTCTACCCCTTCTCTGCCGACCGTGGTGCAGCCCTGCGCTTTGCCAACTATCATGGCGACTATACATACCCTCTGCGCCAGATGAGGATGACTAGTTGCATTGTTACCGGCTATGCCGACGATGTGGTGATGGGAGAGGCGTTAGAGGGTGACTCGGTAACCGATTTCAGCTATTACATTGAAAAGACCCTGCTGCGCACACCTGCCTTGGAAGACACGATAAACTTCAAGGGTATAATATGGGAATCTCCCAACGACTCAATACAGGGAAAGCAGCACTTCCGCCTTGTCGACGAGGAAAAGCTTATCTACGACTTCCACCTTGATTCCCTTTCTACGGCAAAAGGACTAGGGTGTTACGACTGAGGTTAAAGGAGTTAAAGGAGTTCTTGGACGAGCCAAGCGGCAGAGCCGAGCGAAAGACGATACCCTGCAAGCGGTAGCCGATGCTTCATTCTTTTCACAGGGGTTACACCCCTGCCTGTGCTCTTTACGCCCTTTCAGGGCTTATCGCGATAGCCGCTCGGCTCTGCCGCTTTTACCGCTCGGCTTTGCCGCTTGTTACCGAAGGGACGCAAGCAAGCGTAGCGACTAAAAGAAATTCTTAACTCTTAACTCTTAACTCTTAACTCTCAACTCACTCTACAAGCCCCTCCACCTTCTTCTTCATGTCCGAGAGGCTCAGGTTTCTGCCTACTATCTTTCCATTACTGTCAACAATAATATTGGCAGGAATGGTGCTGATGCCTAAGCTTGCAACAAGTGGCGACTGCCACATCTCACCGTCGCAGATGTCGGGCCACGATATGCTGTCACGCTCCAGAAAGCTCTTTCCCTCGCTGTGACTGCCGTTCATGCATATACTCACCACCTGCACCTTGCCCGGATTATCTTTCCTTAGCTTGTTGAGTGTGGTGATCATGCTCTGCGAAGCCGAACTCCATGTTGCCCATGCCACGATGACATTTGCCTGCGACTTGAGACTGCCGTTGGTTATCTCTGTTCCATCTACTGCCTTGGCCTTGAAAGCAGGCAGCTGTCCTTCGGTCTTATAGTTCTTGAGCCCCTCCAGCTGCGTGTGCAGACGGGCCAGGGGAATGTTGCCTGGCTGCTGCCTGTGCAGCATGGCGCACAGCTTAAGGGCTTCCTGATAGTCAGGGGTAGGTGTCTGCAACAGGTATTTCTGCAGCAGATAGACACTGACGTTCGACTTCGGGTTGTCGTTAATGAACTTCTTTGCCTCCTTCAGCACCTCTGGTGGCATCTTCTCGCTGGTCGTCGTGCGGAACGTTGTCATGGCATCGTTCTCTGGCGACCCCGTAACCGTGGTTTCCTTCAGGTGGGTGGCATCGCCCTCCATCTTGACCACTATGTTCGGACGGGCAAAGATGGGAATCTCCGAATAGTTGGGGAAGAGCATCACAAGCGTCAGCGTGTCGGTCATCTGGCGCTCGTATACAAAGTGCCCGTCGTTTACAGCAATGGTGTCTTTGGTGCCATTCTCAAGACTATAGATATAGAACTCACCCTGGTTAAGGTTCTTAAAACTTCCCTCCATGCGAAAGCGTCCGTTATCTTTGCTACAAGCGGCAAAGAGAAAGACAAGAGCAAAGAGCAGGAAGGTATTGAAAAAGCTGTGAATGAGCAGTGAGACGTTCCGCTTACCTTGCCCTACTGCATCCCTGTCACTTTGGGGCATGCCGTCAACAGTGTGTAAGCCAGCTATTCTCATCGCTCATTCCCAGCTTAATTTATAAAGATCATTTCTGCTTCATCAGCAGCCATTACTTCTGTACATTGAGCAGCTCAAGGTCCTTGGCGGCATAGTTAGCCAGCGAAGAGTCCTTGGCTATGGCAGCAGCCAGAGCCTGTGCAGCAGCGCTGTTGTTACCCATGCGTGCGTTGACGATAGCCTTCAGGTAGTCGGTGGTAGCGTCAGCATTCTTCACGTTGTTCAGGGTCTGGGTGGCAGCCTGGTAGTTCTTGTTCAGTATCTGAGCCAGGGCAGCCGAGTTGGTGGCCAGCTTGCCGAAGTCCTGCTCAGCCTGAGCATACTTGCCCTGTGCCAGGTGCAGGTTGCCCAGCACCTCGTTGATGCCGTTGGCTGTCGAAGCCTTGGCAATAAGCTGCTCAGCCTTCTGTATGTCGCCCTGCTGCAGTGCGATGAGTCCCAGGTTGGCGTTGGTCTCAGGCAGTATGCTACCCTTCTGTGCTGCCTTCTGCAGCCAGTTGGCAGCCTCGTTGTAGTTGCCCTTTGCATACTCTATGAGAGCAATGTTGTTGAAGGCGCGGGCATCGCTGGGATAGTACTGTGCAGCTTTCTTGTAAGCCTCCTCGGCCTTGTTCAGGTCGTTGTCGTAAAGTGTAGCGGCATAGAGCAGCTCCTCTACGCTGAGCTGGCTGGCATCACTGTTCAGCTGCTCCTTTATCTCCTGATCGTTACGGCCCACGACATCGTAGTTGATGGTCATGCGTGCACGGCGCAGCTGAGGCAGAATGCCGTCGGCCAGCTCACGATAGGCCGAAGAGATGTTCTTTATCTGCTGCTCGCGCTCCTCCGGGTCCTGATACATGGAGAGCACACGCAGTATCACGTCCTTGTCCTGTATGGGCGAAGCGGCAACGAGCTCCTGGAATCCCTCCCAGTCCTCAGCAGTATACTTGGTGTCGATGGGAGCGGTGGCGTTTACCTTCTTCATCTGCTTCTTCAGATAGTCGGTGGCAGCGTCCTGACGCTTGCCTGCCAGCTTCTCGTTGAAGTCATAGCTGCCGTCGGGCGATGCGTATGCCGATACCTCAACGCCTTCAAGCTTCAGCCCCTCCTGGTTGTTGACGATGTCTTCGAGCAGAGCCACGAAGTCCTGCACCGAGTTGCTCTGCAGCTCACTGCTACGCAGGGTGGCCTGGTTGATGAGGAACTTGATGTTTGCCTCCTGCTTCTGGCTGATGACACGCTGGAAAGCGTCTGTTGCCAGTGCTGGCTGTGCCGAGGTAAGTGTACGCTTGTACAGCTCGGATGTGGCAATAACGCCATCGGCCACCTTCACGGCGGGCACCTCTACAGTCTTGTTGCCCACCTTGGCATCGAAGGTAAGGTAGAGCTCGCTCTGCTCCATCTCGGGCTGATAGACCCATGACGACTTCATGGCATATCTGCCGCCCACCAGATACTGTATGGTCTGGTCGTTGCCACGCACCTTCTCTCCCTGGAAGGTGGCGCTCAGACCCTTGACGGCCTGCAGGCCATTGGCAGTCTGGAATCGCAGTTCAGGAGTAACAGTAACCACAGCCTTTTTCTTCATGTACTTCTCAGGGAACACACCGTTGATGGTGGCCTCAACCTGGCCTACCTGTGCCTCAAGAGGATTGGGGGTGACTGTAAAATTGTCTGCCGAGAGGGCATCAAGCTTTCCCGAGCAGGAAGCCAGCAGCAATGCTGCTGCCGACAAAGAAAGAACAATTGTCTTTTTCATTGTTTGCGTTTTTAATATGTTTAGGGTTGATTTCCAAATAATTTTGCAAAGTTACACATATTTGTTTTCATATCGCGGCGTATCATCGATTTTTTTGCTTTTATTAACTCCCGAGACAGCCCATGTGTTCATTTCTTTCGTTTTACAAAGAATCCCAGTCTGTGATTACGGCCCTTACGCCCCAGCGAGCGCACCTGGAACACGCCGTCCTTCAGGTTGCTGATGTCGATGGTAGGTGTCCATGGCACAACAGCCACCGTTCGTCCCTGCAAGTTCTCAATTATCACAAACTCAGCATCGAGCACATTGCTCATGTTGGGCAGTGCTATGGGGCGTCCGTCGCTGACAGGCATTTTCGATCGGCTCAGCAGCTGGTCTATGTCGTCGGTCACCACGGCAGCACGCACCCTGTTCAGCGTCAGTTCGACGGGGGCGCTCTCCTGTCCGTAGCGGTCCATGGCAGTGACGGCATAGTTAAGTCCCTGCGAGGGCACCATCAGCGCGGTATCCATGATGCGGGTAGCCACCAGGTTCTCGGCCTTGTTGATGTCTACCGGATATGTTGGCGAAGCATAGACATTATAGACCAGATAGGGTGCTCCGCTGCGGTCGTGTGCCCCACTCCATTCCAGCCTGTTGCCTTTTAGCTCTATGCGCTGTGGGGGCGTGGGTGCTGGCTTCCCCTCCCACGTCATGGGCGGCACCAATGCCGGTGTCTGGTCAAAGCGGCATCCCAGGTCGTAGACGCCCTTGGTGTTCTTTGTAAAAAACTTCGACCTGAAGTAGCAGTGTCCCAGTCCCAGTTCTCTCACCACATTGAGCTGTCGCTCCACCATGTCGAGCGTCCATTTTCCTTCCGAGGGGTCCAGGAAGTAAATGCCAAGGCCAGAGGCGATGATACGTCCGTAGGACTTCTCTTTCCAGTCGATGGCAAACGGATAGAAGTTGTTTCCCCTGAAATACATCATGGGGAAGAGCTCGTCCATGATTCCCATCCTCAGCCATTCCTGTGCATCCTGGCAAACGGTAGTCCTGGCGTTCCACCCTCCGGCAGGATAGCAGGTCAGGTTGTCGTGCTTTCCTATAGGCGCACACGACAGCTTCACCCATGGTTTCTCGCTTTTCACCGCCTTGTGAATGGCCTTCACAATATTAGTGATATATTCACGACCCTTGGGCCTCGGCACTTTTATCTTCCACTGCTCCGGATAGCGTATGTAGTCCAGGTGGATGCCGTCAAGGTCGTAGTTGCGCACCATCTCACGGCAGAGTCTGGCCAGGTAGTCTGCCGTAGCAGGATTCTCTGGGTCCATATACCCGTTTTGTCCTATTTTCTTCACCAGGTGGGGATGTTTCTTCCTCATGTTCTGCACCCCTATCCTGTTCCAGCTGCCCAGTGGCAGGGTCACTATCCATGCATGACACTCCATGCCTCTCTTGTGGCATTCGTCTATGCACATCTGCAGCGGATTGTAGCTCGGAGCCTTGCCCGGCGTACCCGAGAAGCCGCCGTCCCAAGGCTCTATCTCCGAGGGGTAGATGGTGGTGGCCCTTAC
>CAMYZK010000135.1 GCA_947303825.1 uncultured Prevotella sp.
CTCCACCTGAGCCTGAGCCAAAACGGCTGCAAAAGCCAGGCAAACAAAAGTGACAAAACCTCTATTTATCATTTAGTACAATAATACAACGTGCAAAATTACAAAATATTTTCAAAAGATAGGGAATTTCCTCCATTTATTTAGGGAAAATCCTTTGTGCAAGTTAAAAAAAAGCATTTCCTTTGCATCAAGAAACAAAAACAATTGTCGAACACAAAAAAACATACCACTATGAAGAAGATAATGTTTACCCTGATTGCAATGCTGACCATGACAGTATCTGCAAATGCCATGTCTTACGAGCAGGCACGCAATGAAGCCCTCTTCCTCACCGACAAGATGGCCTATGAGCTGAACCTTACCGACGCACAGTATGAGGCAGCATACGAGATAAACCTCGACTATCTCATGGGAGTGACAGGGCAGAGCGATGTTTTCGGCCCCTACTGGGAACGCCGCAATCTGGACTTGAGCTACATACTCTTTACCTGGCAGTGGGATCTCTATCGTGCAGCCACTTACTTCTACCGTCCTCTGTTCTGGAACGCTGGCTACTGGCATTTCGGCATCTACAGCCGTTATCCGCATCGCGACTACTTCTTCTTCGGGCGTCCTCACTTCTATACCACCTACCGTGGCGGACACAGTTGGCGCATGAACGGAGGCCGCAGCTACTATGAGGGTCGTCACAATTTCTACCGTCCTGGTAACGGCACACGCGACCAGCATTTCGGAATGCGCAACGGATGGGACCGAGGCGACTACCGTGACAACCGTGGTGGACGTCACAGCTCTACTCACCTCAACGGAGGAAACGGCAGTCACTCTGGCGGAAACCTTGGCAACAACGGAGGCAGCAACCGCTTTGGCAATAACGGAGGCCTCGGCAATGGTCGTAGAGATAATGGTTTCAACAACGGTTCAAAGCCTAATGACGGGCGTAACAATGTAGGAGGCTCGCGCAACAATAACTTTGGAGGCTCCAGCAGCAACGGCTCGTTTGGTGGATCACGCAACAACAACGGCTCTTTTGGAGGCACACACAACTCAAACATAGGAAGCTCACGCAATAACAGCAATTCCTTCAACAGCAACCGCGTAAACGGAAGCAATTCCTTCAACAGCAACCGCGTAAACGGCAGCAACTCCTTCAACAACAACCGTAACAGCAACTCCTTCAGCGGTAACAGCAACTCTTTCAGTGGCAACCGCAACTCTTTCAGTGGCAACCGCAACTCTTTCAGTGGCAACCGCAACAGCGGCAGCTCGCTAGGCAACAACCGCAGCTCAGGCAGTTCATTAGGTGGAAGCCGCAGTAGCGGATCGTTCAGCGGAAGCAACAGTTCACGCAGCAGCTCATTCAGCAACGGTGGCAGCCGCTCATCAGGAAGTTCTTTCAGCAGCGGAAGCAGCCGCTCAGGAGGCAGCTCTTTCAGCAGCGGAAGCAGCCGCTCAGGAGGAAGCTCTTTTGGTGGGAGCAGCCGTTCAGGAGGTAGCCATAGCAGCGGCAGTTTTGGAGGACATCGTCGATAAGCCAAAATGCGACATACTATTTACAGGACTCATGCACACCATGCATGAGTCTTGTTTTTCTTTAATGTGTAACCCATACAAGAAAACAAACTACACTTCTTTCATTTTCATTTCATTTTTCTTAAACATTTTCGACCAAACATTTTGCTGAATCATTTTTTATTATTAATTTTGCGGCATATAATGACTAACAACATCTAAAACATAAATCTAAATCTATGGACAAAAAGCTGATACTAGTGGTGGCTGCCTTGTGCTCGGCTACTGCACTTTGGTCACAGGATGTAGACTCTGTGGCCATTGACTTGCAGACGGAACAGGCTTTCACCTTTACTGAGGCACAACTGGGCGAGGATGACGGTGTTACACAAAATGTATCTGTCATCACATCAAACCGTAATGTGTACGCCAGCGAAGTAGGCTACCGGTTCTCACCAGCCAGGTTCAAGTTCCGTGCATTCGGTTCCAAGTACAATGACATCTATATCAACGGCAACCCTGTCAACGATGCCGAAAGAGGGGAGTTCCGCTATTCATTCGCAGGTGGCCTTAACAACCAGACCCGTTCGCAGGAGGCTTCGCTGCCTTTTGAAGACAACTACTTTGCCGTTAGCGGCATGGGAGGTTCTAACAACTACAACTTCCGGCCTTCGAGCTTTGCCACCGGCCAGCGTGCCAGCATAGCAGGAGCTAACCGCAACTACAACACACGCCTGATGTACACATATAATACAGGTGTGCGTGAAGATGGATGGGCTTTCACTGGAAGCCTTACATACCGCTGGGGCAACGGCATCGGATTTGTTGAAGGAACGACCTACAACTCGTTGAGTTATTTCCTGGGAGCAGAGAAGATATTAAACGAGAATCACTCTATCTCTCTGGTCACATGGGGCAACCCAACAGAGCGAGGCACCCAGGCAGCATCGACCGACGAGATGTACTGGATAGCCAACGACCGCCTGTACAACAGCGTCTGGGGCTATCAGGACGGAAAGAAGCGCAACTCGCGAATAGTGAAAGACTTCTCGCCGGCAGCCCTGTTCACATGGGACTGGAACATCGACCAAGACACCAAGCTCACCACATCTTTGCTTGGCAAATACGCCATGTACAGCAGCAGCCGCCTGAACTACAACAACTCAACAAACCCTGCTCCAGACTACTACTCCACGATGCCGAGCTACTACTTCGACGTATATGCTCCCTTTAACGGAGACCGTGACGAGCAGGCTATGGCCAACTGGCAGCAGGCCTATGACTACCTGTCGGCGGCAAAGGAGAACAGGCAGGTTCAGTGGGACCGCATGTACTATGCCAATAAGATGGCATCCCTGCAAGGCTCTGATGCCATGTACTACCTGCAGCGCTACCACGACGACCAGCTCTCGCTGTCACTCTCCAGCTATCTCTACAAGCAGCTGGCAAAGAACACCCAACTTCATGGCGGACTGCAACTCTCTACCAACAAGGGCATGCACTACCAGACCATGGATGACCTTCTGGGTGCAACACATTTCAGGAACATCAACACATACGTGATAAAGAACTACGGTGAGAGCGGACAAGAAGCCCAGTACGACCTGAACAATCCCAATCAGGATGTAAAGGAAGGCGACCGCTTCGGCTATGACTACAACATCTTCGTCAACAAGGCAACAGCATGGGCTGGAGTGTCGGCCGACGTTGGCGGAATGGCCCATGTCTTCTTCAACGGACATATCGGAGGCACTACCATGCAGCGCGAGGGCAAGATGCGCAACGGTCTGGCTCCCAACAACTCCTACGGAAAGAGTAAAACAGCCAAGTTCCTCGACGGAGGTATCAAGATGGGAGAACACGTAGACTTTGGCTATGGTCATGCCATGCTTATAGGCTTTGGATATGAGATGAAAGCCCCCACGGCACGCACAGCATTCCAAGCCGCCCAAATCAACAACGACTTCGTATACAACCTTACCCATGAGAAGATCCTCTCCACAGAGATTGGCTATCAGTACAAATCGACATGGCTTAAGGCAAACGTCAATGCATACTACAGCCACCTAGACGATGTCACAGAGCAGTCAATGTACTATATGGACGACCGCCATTCGTTCACATACGTCTCACTGACGGGAATAGAGAAAGAATACTATGGCATTGAGGTGGGACTGAACTTAAAAGTCACCGACTGGCTCAACGTAAAAGCCATTGGAGCTGTCCAAGAGGCAAAATACGTGAACAACGCCAATGTGGCTTATATGCTCTCTGAAGACGGACGCACTTATTACGACCGCGTTCACAACGAAGGAATGCGCGAGGGAAACACACCGCTGTCGGCCTTCAGCCTAGACCTGAGCTACCACGCTAACGGATGGTACATAGACCTCATAGGCAACTACTACGACCGCATCTATCTCTACTACACCCCTGTAACACGCTACGAAGGCCGTCTGGGATGGAATAACGACGGTACAGCCAAGGACTACTCAACCATTCCAGCTCAGGCTAAGGGGCATGGAGGATTCATGCTTGATGCCAGCATAGGACGACAATTCTACCTAAGCCATGGCAAACGTATAGGATTCAACCTCATGCTTACCAACATGCTCAACAACATGAACATTGTTACCGGTGGACGCGAGCAAAGCCGCACAGACATTGATGAAAACGGAGAGTCCATACGTACATACTCCTTCCAGAATAGTCCATACAAGTTCTATGCCAATGGCATAAACGGAATGTTCATGGTGAACTACTACTTTTAAGAGTTAAGAGTTAAAAGTTAAGAGTTGAGAGTTAAAAGACTGGAGCTAAAAACAAAAAGTCAAGATAGACATGAAAGCAATAAACATAAAAACCATAATTGCTGGCCTACTTTGCTGCACAGCATTGTATTCTTGTCAGGGCGACTGGGACGAGCCATCGCTAGCCACCCCGCCCTACGGCAACCCCAGCATCAGCGACGATGGCATCATCAGCATACAGGAACTGAAAGACAGATACCCCAACGTGTTTGCACAGACCGACCAGAACAAACAGATAACCGAGGACATTAAGATACGCGGACGCGTGACAGGCAACGACCTGGGTTCGAACATCTATAAGCAGTTCATGATTCAGGATGAGACAGGCGCCATCATCATTGCCGTCAACCAGAGCGGCATGCACGGTTTCCTGGCCGAGGGACAGGAGATTGTCATCGACCTGAAAGGCCTTTACATTGGAGGCTACCGCAAGCAGCCAGAGATAGGACAACCGTACAACGGTACCTCTATAGGCCGCATGAACAAAGATTTGTTCCAGAAGCACTTCAAGTACGTGGGACAGCCAGATGCATCGGTTATTCAACCCATTGACTTCGACCCGAACATGAGCATGGAAGCAAACTGCGCCAAACTGGTAACGCTGAAAGACGTGTCGTTCGTTCCCGTGGGAGGACTGGGCACCTTTGCTCCTGACACCACTGCCGACAAGACCGTATCACTCGTAGGTGGATGCGTAAACCGCTCACTCAACGAATATTCGTCATCGAAAGTAGTTGTCAGAACCAGTACCTACGCTAAGTTTGCTGCAAAGAAATTGCCTTTCGACGAGGTAAACAAGCGTCCGCTGAAGTGTAACATCACCGGCATAGCCACACGCTACAACAATACATGGCAAATACTCATTCGCAAAGAAAGCGACATAGATATTCTAGAATAACCTATAACACCTACCACACCTACAAAACCCTTCCGAAACTAAAAAACACAAAGATATGAAGAAACTATTCAGCAAACTGATGCTTGTGGCCATGGCTGCCCTTGCATTCACTGCCTGTGAGGATGTGCCCGAACCATACGACAAGCCCGGCACAGGCAACAACCAACCTGGAAACAACACCGAGATTGAAGGAGCCACAGGAACAGGAACACTAGAAGACCCCTTCAACGCTGCCGCCGCACTCAACGTGGGCAACAAGCTCTCATCGGGCGAGGAGACTGCCAGCTACTATTACATCAAAGGAAGGGTAGTTAGCATTAAAGAAGAGTTTACTACCCAGTATGGCAACGGAACGTTCTACATCTCCGACGACGGTTCTACCATAAACCAGTTCTATGTCTACCGAGTGAACTACCTGGGCAACAAGAAGTTTGCCGATGGCGACACTCAGATAGCAGTGAACGACGAGGTCATCATCTGCGCCAAGATCACCAACTTCAATGGCACCATAGAGACCGTCCAGAAAGCAGGATTCCTCTATTCGCTTAACGGCAATAACAGAGGCGGCGAACCCGACAATGGAGAAGAAGGCGAACCAACCGGTGACGGCTCTCTTGGGAACCCGTTCAACTACGCTGCCGCCATTGCCTACTGTAAAGAGGTGGGCGATAACGAGAGTCCCAAGGATGTCTACATAAAGGGAAAGGTGGCCGACGTTACCGAGCAGTACGGCACACAGTTCGGCAATGCCACGTTCACCATCAACGACAGCGGCTCTACAGGTACTGCTTTCACCGTCTACCGCGCCCTCTACTTAGATAACAAGAAATACACCGGCGGCGACCTTCTCAACAAAGGCGACGAGGTGATAGTCTGCGGACGAGTGACGAACTACCGAGGCAATACGCCTGAGACCGTACAGGGCAAGGCTTACCTCTACTCTCTCAATGGCAATGGAGGCAGCGGCGAAACACCAAATACTGGCGAGGCAAAGGGTTCAGGAACAGTCAACGACCCCTACAATGTGCCAGGCGTGCTTCAATACATCACTTCGCTAGGCAGCGACACAGAGAGTCCCACACAGATATATGTCAAGGGTAAGATTTCGAACATCACTGAGGAGTACGGCACACAGTTCGGCAATGCCACCTTCTACATCAGCGATGACGGCGAGGCCGGCACCGAGTTCTATGTCTATCGTGCCCTCTACCTGGGCAACACGGCCTATACTGCCGGTAAGACGCAAATCAAGAAGGGCGACGAGGTCGTCATCTGCGGCAACGTGGTGAACTTCCGTGGCAACACACCCGAAACGGTGCAGAAGAAAGCCTACCTCTACTCGCTCAACGGTGTCACTGAGTCTGGAGGCGGCGACACCCCAGGCCCCGACACCGGCGAGGCTAAGGGCACTGGTACACAGTCCGACCCATTCAATGTGCAAGCCATCATCAACTATGTCAGTTCACTTGATGCCGACGTAGACACTAATAAGGACTACTATGTGAAGGGCATTGTGACAAGCATTCCGAGCAATGGCATATCTACACAGTACAACAATGTCTCGTTCTACATCTCTGACGACAAATCGGCATCGAATAAGTTCTACGTATTCCGCGCCAAGGGTCTGAATGGTGGCGACGTTACAGCCGACATGATTAAGGTAGGCGACGAGTTCGTCATCTTCGGATGCACTTGGGTGAACTATTGGGGAAACACCCCTGAGACC
>CAMYZK010000136.1 GCA_947303825.1 uncultured Prevotella sp.
CGCGACCCCCAGCTTGGAAGGCTAGTGCTCTATCAACTGAGCTATTTCCGCAAGTACGGCATCTCGGCTTCGCCTCAGCAAAAGCGAGCTTCTGCGCTCGGCTTGCTCTCAATTCCGCAAAAACAGTTCTGAGTGTGGGAGGTGATGGATTCGAACCACCGAAGTCGAAAGACAACAGATTTACAGTCTGCCCCATTTGACCGCTCTGGAAACCTCCCTTGATATTTTTCTCACCCAGAACTCTCTCCGCGTGCGTCTTCGTTTTTTGCAGCCGTTTTCTTTTCAGAAGTACGACCTGTTGGAAAACGGCTGCAAAGTTACGACTAATTTTTCAAATACCAAAATTTTTTGGAACTTTTTTTAGTAATTTCTCGATTTTTCTTTAATTTTCTGTAGTTGAACCCTCAGAGAGTCTACGCAGAGGTCTATTCCCTCCTCAAATGTGTCGTATACTTTTTCTACAAACAACGGAGCCTGTCCTGGTATGGTGACAGTGATGCTCGTCTCCTTATTTTGAGCTGTAGCGGGTTTGACTACCTTCAGTTGCACCTCTACTTTCTTAATATCTTCGTATGACTTTTCTAACTTGGCGACTTTCTTTTCGATAAACGCCTCTAACTGTTCGGTAGCGTCGAAATGAATCGACTGAATCTTAATTTCCATAGTTACCTCCTGTAATTTAAAAGTTAAACTATAAAGTTCAGCCCCTAGGATGGGCTTCTTTGTAAACTCGTCTCAGCTGTTCGAAGGTGGTGTGCGTATATATCTGCGTGGTGTTAAGGCTTTCATGCCCCAGCAGCTGTCTCACACTTTCCAGGCCGGCGCCGTTGTTAAGCATAGCGGTTGCAAAAGAGTGTCTTAGCACGTGGGGGGAGCGTTTCTTCATCGAAGTAACCATTGCCAGGTTGTCCCTGACAATTCTGTACACCTGGTCTCCCGACAGTCTCTTTCCTTTTGCGCTTACAAACAGTGCTCCTTCTTCACTACCGGCCTCTTTGTCTCTCTGCTCAATGTAGCTTCTGAGCTGCTCAGCCAGTTCTTTCCCGAAAGGCACTATTCGCTGCTTGTTACGCTTGCCTGTCACCTTCAGCTGTCCTGTCTCAAAGTCCACATCGGTGTCATTGAGTCCAGTAAGCTCCGCCCGTCTAAGCCCCGTCTCGTATAATAATATTAATATTGTACGCGCGAGCATATCTTTATATGTGTCTTCCCATTCCATGCCATCAATCAGCTTGTCCATGCTGTCCTCTCTTACAAAGACAGGCAGGGGTTTGCTTTTCTTTGGCCCTTTAAGCAGACCTGCCGGATCCTTTTCTATCAGGCCTCTTTTCAAGGCAAACCTGTAGAATGCCCTTAAGGCCGAGAGTCCGGTATTAACGGTCGAAGCGATATTGCCTCTTTCCATCAGGCTCTCCATCCATCTGCGGATGATGTCGGCATCCACCGATGCCCATGTCAGCCCTTCGTCTAGCGACAAGAAAAATGCCTCAAAGTCGTGAAGACTTGTCCCATAGCGTTCTGCTGTCAGTTCACTACGATTCTTCTCGTAGCGCAAATAACTCAGGAACTGGTCTATCACGTTTTTCGGCAACGAATTTACGGAAAATTTTTGAAACCACCAAATTTTCCGAGGATTTTTTTAATTTTCCTCAGCCGTGCGCAGTTGCTGTACGTAAATAGCGTGCTCCATCTTCAGGCGCTTCAGTACAGAGGGTTTGTTGAACTGCTGACGGCGGCGTAGCTCTTTGATAACGCCTGTCTTCTCAAACTTTCTCTTAAACTTCTTAAGGGCCCTTTCGATGTTCTCGCCTTCTTTTACTGGTACAATAATCATACTGTTTTTTGACTTTAATTGTTTAATTATTAATGATTTATACAATGTCCGCATGCTAGAGCACACGAAATTTGGGTGCAAAGTTACTACTTTTTGTCGAAACAAGCAAGTTTTTTGCCTACTAATTCGCTATTTTGTTGACAGAATCTCCAAAAAAGAATACTACAAGGCAACATCCAAAACATCACTAAAGGTAAAGTTTCAGCGCATTCTGTTCGACAGGCTCTCCCTTACGCGCTTCAACAGCAGCTTCGATGGCTCGCACTCCCCTTCTGCCGGCAACAGATACCAGCGCACCGTCCATACCAGCTCCTCGTGGGGCTTCAGGGTGGTATAGGCGCCCTGGCTCTCCAGCTCAATAAAGGTCTTGCCACGGTTCACGTAGACCTGAATCTCGGCCTCTCCAGGTGCCGGCTGCGCTGTCTTCAGGTCTTGGAACTGCTTCACCAGCAGCATGCCGTCGGCATTGCAGTATGCCAGCCATCCCTTACCGTCGGCATTTATCTTACGGTTCTCGCCAGCTTCATCGGTCTTATACCACAGTGCGCCATACTTCTTCTCAAACGGCAAGAGGCCCTGCGGTTCGATGCTCTTGACATTGGCATCGAAGAAGATGATGCCACCGTCGTTGGGTACTCGTGTTATCTCCCATGGAGCCACCTGCCGTGTCTCCTCGCTCTCGTTCACTATGGCATAGCTCACTATGATGGCCCCGTCTCTGGCATCGATACTGAAAGTCTTGCGTATGCGGTACTTAAGCTTCTCCGACACCTTGCTTGTCATTGTTATCCGGCCGTCTATTTCCTCTACATCGTAGGCCATCTTGTCAAACTCTGGCACCGGTGGCCAGTTCCATTCTTTCTGCGGACTAGTCCAGAAGGTGCTGCCAAACGATTCGGGAAAACTGGTCTGAGATATTACCTCTTTGTCTTTATACTTGAGCGACAGGATCTTTCCACCCTTTCGGGGACAGATGGTCATGATGACATCGCCAACTGTAAGCTGACGGTTGCTCTGCCTGTCGCGAAAGTCGTCAAGCTGCGTGAAACAGTGCTTGTCAATGATCTCTGCCAGCTTGCGGTCGGGGTTGTTGCGTATGTAGCACCGGTGGTCGAGCACCATCAGCTCGCCGTTCTCCCGGGTATAGGGATGCCACTCCGGCAAACCCTCTATGTTGGGATTGCCAGTCCTGGCAAACTGTGCCCACACACAGCTCATCGTGTTGGCCAGCTGCTTGTCGTCGGCAGAAGGCGACGGCAGGCCAGGGTCTCCTTCGCGCAGATTGTCGAAGCAGAACTTAAGCTCATGTCCATGAACGCTGCCCTTGTTCACTGGCGAGCGCCATGTAAACATATACATCCAGGTCTTTGCCTTACGGCTACTGGCTATCTCGTCGGCAGTGATGATGGTCTTCGGCCGGAACAGCCAGTCTATGCTAAGAAGGTCTTGCGGGGTATAGTCGGGCCAGGCTTCGGCAAAGGCTTTGATATAGCTGTTGGTGTCGAAGCCGAAGGTACGCATCAGTTCCCGGCGGGCATCGTCTGCCGTCAGCTGCTGGTCGTAACGCAGTCGCTGTAGTTCGTTGAAGGTGGTGCCAATCAGGATGGGAACATCGGTAGAAATGTCGGAGAAGCCATTCTGGAAGGGCTGCTGCAACAGCGTCTCTCCGTCGGGAGTAGGGCCGAACCCCCACATCATAGGAGTACCCGGCTTGCGAGTGCCTATGCTGGCCGCCATGGCTCGTTGACCTGCAGCATACAGCTGCTCGTAAGGCACATCCTTTATGCGACTTATCTCCGTCGGCTCAATACCCAGTTCCCTAAGCACAGCCTTGCCCAGCTCCTGGGTCATGGCCTTGGTATTGACATTGAGAATGGTGCCACTCATTATGATGGCCTTATGAAACAGTCCATTGGCCGATGGCATGCAGAGCAGAGTGCCCACCTTGCCTCCCCCACCCGACTCACCAAAGACAGTGACGTTTGCCGGGTCGCCGCCAAACTGCCGTATGTTGTTCTGAACCCACTGCAGGGCCTGTACCACATCGAGCATGCCTACATTGCCCGAATACTTGTACTTGTCGGAACAGGCCGAGAGGTCGAGGAAGCCTAGGATGTTCAGTCTATGGTTAACGCTCACCACCACCACATCCTTCTGTGCCAGATGCATTCCGGGATCCCATGCCGACGTGCCCGAGTCGAAGCCGCCACCGTGCAGCCATACCATCACGGGCTTGAGGGGTGAGGAAGGAGCAGCGAGGGGCGTTGTGGTCCAAACGTTAAGTACGCAACAGTTTTCCGACATCTCTGCCTCACTCAATTTCCGTCCGCCTGTGTTCTGCATGGCCTGCGGGCCCCAGTGGTCGCAGAGGCGTATCGTGTCCCACTTTTCCACGGGCATAGGTGGCATAAACCGCTCCACCCGAGCGTAGGGGATGCCCAGGAACCCCGTTGTCCCTTCATGATTGAAACCTCTAACCAAGCCCGACTCGGTACAGACCACCATTGGGTCGTCTTTCTGTGCCACGGCTCCTATAGAGAACGTCAAGGCTACAGCAGTAATGAATAATAAGCGCTTCATATTTCAACAACAGTTAATAATATGTACAAAACAATAGATGTTATCTCTTCCTTTTCCTCCTCAATGATTTCCATACAGGGAGAACGAGTGACACAGATCACTCCACGCTGCCACAATAGCTGATGCCCATACGGTCGTATAGCATCTTCATGCGAAGCAGACGACGCTTGAAGTCTTCAAAGTTTTTCTGCTGCGGACGACACCACTGTACCTCGCTGATGGCATCAAGGCGCGGCAGAAGCATATAGAAGAGATGATTGGGGGCTGATATATACTCAACCCAAAGGTTCACCTGCGCACCAATAATAAAATGCTGTTCCTCCTCAGCAAGCTTTTCGGGAACGAGGGGCTCGAATGAATAGACCTTGCTCACAGGCACATATCCGCCGATGGCCATCGGCTCGTTCCTCGTGTCCTTTACCTGATAGTAGTCTATGTAACAGTAGTCTGTAGGCGTCATGATGACATTATGGTGCTGACGGGCAGCCTCTATGCCTCCGTCTATGCCACGCCACGACATTACTGTTGCCGACTCTGTCAGTCCGCCTTCCAAAATCTCGTCCCATCCAATGAGGGTGCGTCCGCGCCCATTCAGGAACTGTTCCATCTCACGGTTGATATATGTCTGCAGCTGGTTCTCTATGCTATGGTGGCCGTCGTCCTTCAAGCCCAACTCACGAGCCTTAGCCTGACACTTAGGGCACTGCTTCCAGTGCCCCTTCGGACACTCATCACCACCTATATGT
Source organism: uncultured Prevotella sp. (assembly GCA_947303825.1). Taxonomy (GTDB): domain Bacteria; phylum Bacteroidota; class Bacteroidia; order Bacteroidales; family Bacteroidaceae; genus Prevotella. Next base: position 5,161 of record CAMYZK010000136.1, read on the forward strand.
ATAAGCTTCGAGGGGAACACATCGCACAGCTCGCCATATACCGTTTTCAGGAACGTGAGCACATCGGGATTGCCGGCACAGAGCACATCGTCGCTGACGCCCCACATCTGCCACACGGAATAGGGACCGCCCGTGCAGCCCAGGTTGGGATAGACGTGAAGGGCGGCCTGCATGTGTCCCGGCAGGTCTATCTCAGGAATGACATTGATATAACGCTCGGCAGCATATGCCACTATCTCACGGCAGTCGTCATGTGTGTAGTAGCCACCGTATGGCTGACCATCGTAGACGCCCGAGTTGCGGCCAATGACTGTCTGCTGGCGCACGCTGCCTTTCGGAGCCAGTTCGGGCAGTGCCTTCACCTCGAATCGCCATCCCTGGTCGTCGGTGATGTGCCAGTGGAACTGGTTACAGCCATGCAGAGCCAGCAGATCGAGGTAGCGTTTTATCACCTCAACGGCAAAGAAATGGCGGGCGCAGTCAAGATGAACGCCACGATAGCTGAAGCGCGGCGCATCGCTGATGGTGGTGAACGGCAGGGCGATGCCCTCGGCATAGCTACCGGAAGGCAGGCTCTTACGCAGTGTCTGTATGGCACGGAAGATGCCTACGGGCTCGCTGGCCATGACAGTGATGCCGCGTTTGCCAACGGTGATGGTATATGCCTCCGGCGACTGGTTTATCGCAGCAGCCGACAGACGCAACTGAACGGTAGCCTTCCTGTTGGCAGGAGTCAGCCGAAGGCCGATGCCCGTCTGCTTCTCCACCCATTGAGAGAGAAACTCCGCATTACGTCTCATCTCAGGCCGACTGTCATCGAAGGCGATGTCCATTCCCGGCATCAACATAAACACATGCGTCGTATCCGTCTGTATGCTCATCGGCAGCGGAACGACACGATAGTCAACCGGCGTCTGTGCCATGCCCTGCGCACAGAAAGCCAGTCCCATAAGCAATGTTACGATTATCTTTTTCACGACATTAAGATTGTTGTCACGTTAGGTTTCCACAAGGATGGTGCAAAGATAATGATATTTTACTTATTTCCCAAACTATTCAGGCAGAAATTGTATTTCTTTTAGCAAGCGGCAGATTCAAGCAGCTACCGCAGCAGAGGAATCGTATCTGTAACCCATCATTTTTCATCTTTCATCTAATTGTATTATTGGTGCTACTGGTGCTACTGACACCTGATTATCAGGCATTTATGAAGTTGCAACATACTACTACTGGTGCTACTGCTGATGCTACTACAGGTTTTTCCCGACAGGAAAGGCTTCCCTGGACTATCGGGTTGAGGAAAAGTGTTGCCGGCCAGCGTCAGCAACGAAAAAGTGAACGACTTTTGTCGAAAAGGTGGCCCCTTTTTAAAAAAAGGTGGCCCCTTTTTGTAACAGGGAGCCCCCTGTTTCAGTAAAACCGCTCGGCTCTGCCGCTTTGCTTTGCAAAGAACTTGTTTTTACTTAAGTAGCGCGCAGTCATTTTTTTCTTGGTAGTGCCAGTAGCACCATCAGTAGGGCGATGAACGCCTTGGTGCTACTAGTAACTCGCTGATTGTCAGTGTCCAGTAGCACGAGTAGCACAAGTAGTATGAGTAGCACTCACACCACCGTATTATAGCGTATGCGCGTGCGTGGTGATTGTTAAAAGCATGCAAAACGTGCTGTTCTCGTTGTCGTGTAAGCTCAAGGAGGGCTATGACCACAATGACACCGCAGGCGTGTACTTCCTGCAGACCAACCTCGACGGGAAGGACGGCACGA
>CAMYZK010000137.1 GCA_947303825.1 uncultured Prevotella sp.
GCTTTCTTGCGCTCCGTGGGTGCTCAGGCGCTTCGCGGAGGTCTCTGCAAAGAACGTTGAATGTTGGTCGATTCCCTCTTTCACTATCACCCTGTGGCGTAGTGCCGACCTTACGGCATACCATGCAGGCTTGCGTCCCAGCTGTGCAGTGTAGAGCAATGGACTGGAAGCCTCGCGCCAGCTGTTGTTGTCTTTCAGCCCCCAGATTACCATGCTGGGACAGTTGCCGTTGTTGAGCACTATGTCGGTGATGACGCGATAGTTGCGGGCCTGTTCTTCCATATTCTCTGCCGAGGTGCTGCCTATGCCCATGTCCAGTTCGGTGATGATGCATTGCAGGCCAAGGTCGGCAAAGCGTCGAATGGTGCTCTCCAGCTTCACGCTATCTACCTCGCCCACAGAGAAATGGCATTGTAGTCCCACTCCGTCAAGTGGTATGTTGTGATCTTTTAGCCTTTTGGCCAGGTTGTAGAAAGCCATCGACTTTGCCTTGCCCTGCAGCTCGGTGCCGTAGTCGTTGAGGAAGAGCAGGGCATCGGGGTCGGCCTGGTGAGCATAGACAAATGCCGAGTCTATGTAGTCATCGCCTATAGCTCGCTGCCACACCGTCTGCCTAAGGTCGTAGGCATCGGGGTTGGTGCGCACGGTAGTCTGGTTGTCGTCCAGGCATTCGTTCACTACGTCCCATTCTTTCACCTTTCCCTTGTAGTGCTTCATCACGGTGTTGATGTGGGTGCGCATGATGTTGAGGGCCTCCTGGCGGCTCCAGTTCTTGTCGTTTTTCTTACCGTCGCTGCTCACCCACTGCGGCTGCTGCTGGTGCCATACCAGACAGTGTCCTCTCACCTCCATAGCGTGCTTCCTGGCAAAGCTGACGAGGGCATCGGCCGAGCCAAACGTGAAAGAGCCTTGCGATGGCTGCAGTGCGTCCATCTTCATCTCATTCTCAGCCACAAGCATGTTGAACTGGTTGCCCACCTCCTTGGTCTCTCCCAAACTCTCGTTGCTTAGGTCATTCTTCCACATAGAGATGGCAGTACCTATATACTTGCCGTTCTTTGCGGCGTATGCCTTCAGGGTGGTGTTGTCTGCGGCATCGTCTATGCCATCGTCGTAGTAGGCTCCCATGGTGCTCTCGTCGTCATCGGGATTGTCGGGATTGTCGTCGCTGCCGTTGTCTTTGAGCGAGGTGAGCCTTGCCTTAATAGTGTACCCTCCGTTAGCCACGCTCTCCACCAGCTCCCAGGTATGGTGGTTGGCCTTAAGGTCGAAGTGCCACTCTCCGCCAGCCTCAGTCTTGCTCTTGGCAGTGAGCAGCGTCAGCTCGTCGCCTACGCTGAGGTTGGCATCGTTATCAACCACAATCTGCACCACGGGCATCTTGTCGCTGATGGCAAAGTCTTGTGTCATGTTGAGATATTTCACCGTGCCGCTGATGGCCAGCTGGTCGCAGCTGGTAGCTGATGCCACCTTGAAGCGTAGTACCGATGCGGGACGCACAAAGAGGTTGGCATCGCGTGTAGCGGCGTAGTTTTTAAGAGTGAGCAGCCCTACTGCATCTGCCCCAGGCTCTATGGTGCCGTAGTTGTCCACCGTTCCGCCTATGCTGCCGGTGCCGCCCAGCAGTCCCTGCTCAAAGATGTATGCAACGGCCTCATTGCTTGAGGGGCGGGCGCCCAAGGCCCCGCGCAGCTTACGGCTCTCGGCCTCGCTGCGATCGTTTACAATCAGCACGCGTCCCTGTAGCACCCTCAAGGCTCCGCTCAGGTAGTTGTCGTTGCCGGTTATATAATATGTACCCGTACCTTCTTTAATAATACTCAGGCTCGTGTCGTCGTTGTATTCCGATGGGCGTATGGTGCCTGCCAGTGTGGCGTCGGTGTTTAGTCCGCCCAGCAGATAATAGGCTGCCCGCTTGGTCTTCATGTAGCCTTGCAGCACGGAACCCTCCTCCATCTGCAATTCGCCTATGCGGAATCCAGCTCCGGCAGTGTTGGCCTCGCAACAGATGGTAGCACCTTGATGCAGCGTAACGTGGTTGCTGGCCATCGAAATGTTTACCTTGCCCGTCTTCGCATCGTCAAGGGCATTCTCGGGCGATGACGACTTGCCACCATGAGGCAGCACCACACCATAGAAGCCTGCCGACGAGGAGTTCTCGGGGAAAGGATAGATGTGTACCTCGCCCGAGAAGTTGTCCCAGTTGGGCCATTTGGCTCCCTTTGCCGTGCCCAGGTAGCAGCGCTCACCTCCTGCATAGAGGTTTAGCGTGCCCTTGCCCGAGATGGTGGAGCTGAAGTAGGTGTAACGAGCCATCTTCACGTTTACCACGCTACCGGCAGGCAAGGATATGTACTGGTCGTAAGTCTTGTATTCGCTCGACGTGTTGTTGCCGCTGATGTCTATGGTGCGGTCGTCGGAAGCGGCAGTGAGCCATGCCAGCGAGAGAGCCAGCAGGGAAAGGATTCGGGAAGCTGTCATTTTAAGTGTTTCTTTCCATTTAGAATGTACACACGCTTTGTGGGCATATCCTTAATGCGATGTCCCTGTAAGTCGTAATAGGGTCTGGAGACGTAGGGGGAGTAGGTGGTGACAGGAACGATGGCATCGGGCTCGGTACAAGTAAAGGTCATTTTGTCTAGGTTGCCGTAGGGACCGTCGATGGTGACGCGCAGTACTTGCTGGCCCTGCTCCAGCGGAAAGAGGCACTTACCTTTAACGCTCTTGTAGGTCTGCCACTGGCTGTTGTCGGTCTGTGGAATGCTTACTGAGCACAGGGTTTTCGTCTCTTCGTCTTTTCTTACGCTTACGGTGAAACCTGCTCCCGAGTTGCCTGATGCCACAACAGCCTGATATTCATATTTGCCAGCCTGGGTCACGTCAACGGTATACTCCAGCCATTCGCCGTTGGCAGTATATCCTATGGCGTAGCCTGAGTTGCCGGTAACGATGTCTACGCCACCATTGTCGGTGCGGTACTTGGTGCCACCCTCGTCCGTGGCATCGCTGTCGTGCCAGGTGAGTCCCTCACCGCCTGCGTCGAAGTTCTCAAACTGCAGGGTGCCAGGTAGTGCTATAACTCCTTTGTATGGTGAGCGTGCACCGAGCACAGTGATGGACGAGAGACGCTCGTACTTGTTGCCCTCGGTGTCGTAGACTACGGCGCGCAGACTCGCGGCGCCCTTCTTGTCGGGGGTATACTCAACGGTATAGGGTGCCTCGGTCATGGTGGCGAAGAGCTTGCCCTTGATGTATAGCTCTACGCGGTCGATGGTTTTGGTGCGTAGGCGGGCCCTCACCTCAATGGAGGTAGGCTCGTCAATAGAGACGTTGAGCGACTGCGGCTTGACGTAGACCGATGCCTCTTTCTTCATGCCGGGGAAGGGGCTCTTGGCACTCTTTGCCTTGTCTGAGGCCATGTATTCGCGCAGCCATGTCAGTGCGGGACGCTCCTGGCCGTCGCGTATGAGGCCGGAGTTGCCGTCGGTGGTCCATGTCTGTCCGTAGAACCAGCCCCACAGGGTGATGCCGGCACAGTAGGAAGCCTCCCACATCAGTGGTATCTGCTCTGAGTAACGCTGTTTCTGATAGGTATTGTCGCTGGTGGCGATGTCATATTCGGTGATGTACATGGGCATCTTCAGCGCACTCTGTATCTTGGTCATTGCCGACTTGAAGGTGTTCACATCGCAGTCGGTGAGCTCGTGTGACTGGCATCCGTATGCATCGATGGGAGCTCCGGCGTTGCGCAGCGTCTTTACGAGGTCTATAAACTGGTCGGTATTCCACTGGAAGGTGTTGAAGTCGTTGTAAATGAGTATGGCGTCGGGCCATCGCTCGGCAGCCATCTCAAAAGCCTTGATGAGCCAGTCGTAGCCTGTGACACCGCCTCCGCCCAGGGCTTCCTTGATATAGTGTGTATCGGCCTGATGGCCTTCCACGGCTTCGTTTGCCACGTCAATCATTTCCAGGTTGGGATAGTGTTTCTTCACGGCGTCCATCCACTTCACGATGGCCTTGTAGCGTTCTTCTACCGACAGGTTCTTCACCCAGCCGGGAAACTGTGAACCCCATATCAGGGTGTGGAACTTGAAGGGGAACTGCCACTTCTTAGCATAGTTATAGGCTTTGTCGGCTCCCGTCCAGTTGTAGGAGTTGCGAGTGCCCTCAACAGAAGACCACTTAGTGGCATTCTCAGGTGTAACCTGGTTCCAGTACTTATAGAAGGTGAAGCCATTGGCATTCATGTCGCTGCCCCAGCCTGTGGTGATGTTGCCCAAAAACTTGTCGGGGTTGGTAGACAGCTGTGCCACGGCCTGCATGGAGAACAGGCCGCCGACAAGCGTCATAGCAACTAATTTGAGTCGTTTAGTCATAATTCCTAACTCCTAACACTTAACTCTTAACTCTTAATTCTTAACTCTTAACTCTTAATACTTAACACTATACTTTTTCCCGTTCAGGATATACAATCCCTTTGTGGGTATACCATGAAGGCGACGGCCCTGGAGGTCGAAGACGTTAAACGTTGAATGTTGGGCGTTGCCCTCTGCCTCACTGACCTTCGGCATGTCAATGCCGCTCTTAAAGCCGAGCGTGCACAGTGTGAAGTATTTAATAGAGCTTGACTTGGCAGGGCCGGCATCTTTCAGGTACTTGCCTGTTCCCACGTTCTTCAGTGAGAATCCCTTGCCTGCAGTGTACTTCAGTGTCCAGACGGCACCGTTCTTTATGTCGTGTCCGTTCTGGTCGTTCAGCCCTTGTATGAAGCAGCACGTTCCTGTGGCAGCCTGTGTGTTAAGGTATCCGGGGGTGCCGTCGCCAAGCTCATAGTCCTTGCCCTCGGGAGTGATGAGCCTCAACAGATAGCCGTTGCTTACTGTGCTTTCTTCCAGTTTGAAGAGATAGCCCGAATTGGTGCTTTTGACAGCCTTGTCTTTGCTGTCGTAACCAAGGTCTTGCCCTGTTATGCCATAGAACACCTTCTCTTCAGCCTCGTTGACAATGGCAAAGTACTGTCCTTGCAGCTCGGCAACAGAGGTAAAGGTTCTGCCGAGGCCGCTACCCGTCACCTCTACGGTGAATGTCTTTGAGAACTGCTGGCCGGTGAAGTCGGTGTAGGTGGCAGTCACTGTGCCGGTCATCTCCTCGTTGGCCACAATTTTTCCTCCCAGGAAGGTGAAGTCGTTGCTTGTCAGGGTTATCTCGCGTGTCAGGTCTTCGCGGTGATTGTCGGCAAAGGTGCCCCATACCTTTACTTCCACGTTGGTGCCCACCTCTGTAGTGACAGGGGCAATGTCTTCGAGTCCGGTCATCGTAAGGAAATTGACAAGGCTCTTAGGAAGCTTGTAGTCGGCATCCTTCTGTGTGGGGCGCCCCATCACTTTAAGTGCCTCGTATGCATAGCGTTTGCCCAGGGTGCGGTAGCCTGATGGTGAGAAGTGCCAGGGGTCGGTGCCGTTGCCTGGTATGCCGTTAGCGTGTACCACATGGCCTGTGGGTATGACACTGGGAATCTTTGCCACGACAGCGTTGTGGCCAGAGCATCCGCCGCCCATGTCTTCATATTCCACCTCACCAACAAAGAGGGGCACATCCTCTGCCTGTAGCCCCAGGTCGTTGAGCATGTCGTTGTATATCTTCTTCACCATGTCGGGCCAGGCGGGGTCGCCGCAGTTCGAGCAGCCCTGATGCAGCAGGATGCCCTTTATCACGCCCACCTTCTGGGCTTTCTTGCCCATCTCTATCAGGCGTCCGTAGGGGTTGCCGCCGTAGTAGTTCTTGGCAAGCGTGGCCCACCACTCATTGGGGTTGTCGCTGAGCTTCTTCTTGTATTTATCCTTGTCGAACATCTCTATGGGACTGCCACCCATAGCCACGGCAATGACGCCTATCTTGACATCGGAAGGCATGGCGGCCACCATGGTTCGGCCAAAGTAGTCAGTGGGTCCCAGCTTGCCAGCAGGACTCACTATGGGGCAGTTGGCAGTGTACCACTGGCCTTGTGTGCGTCTGGGGTCGTTGAAATTGCATGTAGCCAGCATCTGGAAACGGGGGTCTACATAGTTGTCGACAGTCTCCCACTGGGCGTTGCCCTCCATGTTCGACTGTCCGAAGCACAGATAGATGTGAAAGTTAGGGTCTACGTCGGCATTGGCATTCAGGCATCCTGCAGCCATCATCACTGTAGCTGCCAGTTTCCTGACATTTGTAAAGAACTTCATTTTTTTAGTTATGATAAGTTATACCTTGTGGCACTGCCCTCTAAAGCATGTCGGGACTAGTGCCTTTTTTCAGCCTGCAAAGGTACTAATTTTTTCCTGTCGTGCCTTTGCAGCGTATATCAAATTTTTTTGTTTTTGTTGCAGTGGCAGCTACAGAGGCTTTCTCCCACTATTCTCCCCTCGTCACTCACCCCTCCCACAACAGATTCTTGCTACTAGTGGAATGGAACCTCATAAATGAATAAAAAGTAAAAAAAACAAGCCAAAATTGTGGGAAGTATTATTTTTTTTGTACTTTTGCAGGGAAAAATAATTAACCGCAAAACATAATACAAGATTTCCTATGAAACCAACATTATTCCTGCTCGCTGCTGGCATGGGCAGCCGCTATGGCGGACTGAAGCAGCTCGACGGTCTGGGCCCCAACGGAGAGACCATCATGGACTATAGTATCTACGATGCCATACAGGCTGGCTTTGGCAAGATTGTGTGGGTCATCCGCAAGGACTTTGAGGAGCAGTTCCGCACACAGATCCTCTCTAAGTACGAGGGACAGGTGCCCTGTGAGCTCTGTTTCCAGGCTCTTGACTCCCTGCCCGAAGGGTTCAGCGTACCCGAAGGTCGCGTGAAGCCCTGGGGCACCAACCACGCCGTGCTCATGGGTAAGGACGTCATCAAGGAGC
>CAMYZK010000138.1 GCA_947303825.1 uncultured Prevotella sp.
TGCTCAGGTTGTAGTATGCTCGGTGAAGGAGACTCGTGCTTCTAAGGCTGCTGCTGCTGCTCCTACAGAGTAGCGGATAGTATAGAGTATTGAGTGTAGAAACACTGATGGAAAAGTACTTAATTGTTGGACTGGGCAATCCGGGCGATGAATACGCTCTGACCCGTCACAACACAGGCTACATGGTGTTGGATGCTTTTGCGAAAGCATCCAACGCTGTTTTCAGTGACTGCCGCTATGGATATGTGGCCGAGGCATCACTGCGTGGAAGAAAGATTGTCCTGCTTAAGCCGACAACGTACATGAACCTCAGCGGAAACGCTGTTCGTTACTGGCTGGGAAAGGAGAACATCGACCAGGAGAGGCTGCTCGTCATTAGCGATGACGTTGCCCTGCCACTGGGATGCTTCCGACTGAAAGCCAGCGGGTCGAACGGAGGGCACAACGGACTGGGACACATACAGCAGCTTATAGGCCAGCAGTATGCCAGACTGAGAATGGGCATCGGTGCCGACTATGCCATGGGCGGACAGATAGACTGGGTGCTGGGAAATTATTCTAAGGAAGAGCTGGACATCCTCCAGCCTAGCATCGAGACGGCCCTGAAGATAATAGAGAGCTTCGTGCTAGCCGGCATTGACATCACAATGAACCAATATAACAAACTGGGCAAGAAGCCTGCAAAAACTCTAGACACATAAGGCCAGCAGGTACACGCTAAGACCTACAGGCCCTATGAGCCTCATACCCTAATAAGAAAATGAACAGTGAAGCAAGAATAGACAAGTGGCTGTGGGCTGCCAGGATATTCAAGACCCGCACCATTGCTGCCGATGCATGCAAGAACGGACGTGTGGCTGTCAACGGCACCTACGTCAAGCCATCACGCATGGTGAAAGCCAGCGATGTGATAAGTGTGCGCAAGCCTCCTGTAACATTTTCCTTCCGCATTATCAAACCCATAGAGCAAAGGGTTGGAGCAAAGCTGCTGCCCGAAATCTACGAGAATGTGACACCGCAAGACCAATACGACCTACTGGAGATGAACCGCATCAGCGGGTTTGTAGCACGGGCAAGGGGAACAGGACGTCCCACAAAGAAAGACCGTCGCCAGATGGATGACTTCGTAGAGCTTACATACGGCGGCTTTGGCGACCTCGACCTGGAAAACTGGGAAGACTTTGCCGATGAATGAACAAACCATAGGCCTTACCTGCGGAACAATAATCAAGAAATCCCGAATAACAACAAACGATATGAAAGCACTCAGGTTATTATTTATGTCGGCTGCCGTGATGACACTCGCCACCGCCTGCCTTGAAGACAAAGACCCCTACACCTCAGGCTTCATCTTTGTGAAGCCCGCCACAAACATCACGCCCGTCTATGCCAACAATACCACAGACAGCATAATAGTCTACAGCTACGGCAAGTGGAGTGCCACCACCAACAACAGCACATGGTGCAGGCTGAGTAGCCTCAGCGGGAATGCTGGCGTATACTCTGTCATTACTGCCACCTTCGAGCAGAATACCACCGGCAAAGGACGGTCGGCACAGATAAACTTTACCGACACTAACCACCCCGACGACGGCAGAGCGGCAGTACTCTACTTCCAGTATGCCACACGTGGCGACGGATCACTGGGCAGTGCTGCTGACGTTAAGGCCATTAGCGGCTCCGACGGTTCAAGGTATGAGTTCAGCTACGACACACAGCACCGTCCGCTGTCGCTGATGATTACCCAAGACGAAGCGGTGAAGCGCAAGCTTAAGCTTACCTACAACGATACCGACAGCATACTAACCGTTGAAGACGGGTCGAACACCCTTCGGGGAGCATATTACAACGACTATCAACCCATACGTCTCATTGGCGGAGGAGACACCATAACATACGCTAGCCAATACTACAGCAACTATACTGCCGTGTCGCCACAGTATGCCTTCAACTTTGAACACCGCTCGGCTACACGGAGAAACATCTATGCCTTCCTACTGGGAGGACAGAACCTCTCGCCCGACAGCCTGCACTGCGCCGACAGCCTGCGCATAGCCCGCATAACAGACAACACATCGACCATCGACAAGATGAAGCTGGAATACTCTGACAAGGACAACCGCCATCAGAGCATTGATGCCAACCAGATAATCTTCGGCACAGACAACTGCGACCCATATCAGCTGCTCTCACTGTTCAGGTATACTCGCAACACCAGCATCTTAAAAACCGTGAGAAACGGTGACTCGGGCTACAACATCTATGTTGAGCTCAACGCCGACGGCAGCGTTCATACCCTGACAGTAGAACGGGTTAGCGGGGGTGTAATAATTCCCGACTTACCCATAGTCTATACAATTGAGTATTAGTGCAACAATAGTTCTATACCTTTGAGTTTTAGACAAGCAAACATGTCAAGAGGAAACGAACACCTGACACTGCTGGGCAAGGAGACACAGTATGCCCAGAACTACGATCCTACGCTGCTTGAGACATTCCAGAACCAGCATGCGGAAAACGACTACTGGGTGCAGTTCAACTGTCCCGAGTTTACCACACTGTGCCCCATAACCGGACAGCCAGACTTTGCCGAGATAAAAATACTCTACATTCCCGGCGAACGTATGGTAGAGTCAAAGAGCCTTAAACTCTACCTGTTCTCCTTCCGCAATCACGGAGACTTTCACGAAGACGTGGTAAACGTCATAATGAAAGACCTCATACGGCTCATGGACCCGAAGTACATAGAGGTGACGGGACTCTTCCTGCCCCGTGGAGGCATAAGCATCTATCCATACGCAAACTATGGACGTAAGGGAACAAAATACGAGGAAATGGCAGCCAGACGCATGGAGAGCCATCAAATTGTGTGACAGCACACAACTATAAGCTTTGCGGCAAACCAACTAACAGCAGACCATAATGAACAGCAGACACAAACTACTTCTAGTCTTACTGGCTTTCAATATCTTATCACTGCCACAGGCATTTGCGCAGCGTGTGGTGATGGATCTGGACTTCGGCTGGCTCTTCCATGCCGGCGACACCCCCGATGCTGCACTTGCCACTACAAACGACAGTAACTGGCGCAAGGTGAACCTGCCACACGACTTCCAGATAGAACAGCCCTGGGTAGCACCTGATGCAAACGAGAAGGCCGATAACACCGACGTGGCAGCCAACATAAAGAGCCGCCTTAGCAGCCGGGGATTCAAGGAGATGGGAAAGGGCTGGTACAGGCTACACCTCACCCTACCCGACTCACTTAAAGGCCAGAGGCTGCTGCTCGACTTTGGAGGAATAATGTATGTGGGCGACGTTTATGTCAATGGAAAGCTGGCGGGAGGCACAGACTATGGCTATGTGGGCTTTGAGATTGACGCTACCGACTATCTGCGCTTTGGCCAGGACAATGTCATTGCCGTGATGGCCGACACACGCCAGCCAAACAACTCCAGATGGTATACCGGCGGAGGACTCTTCCGAAGCGTGAAACTCGTAGCCACCAACCGCGAAGTGTATTTCGCAAGACATCCACTATACATTACCACAAGAGAAAACCGATATGTAAACATCTCGGCAGAGGTGGTGACACGAGGGCGTGACAAGAACATGCCTGTTGACATAAGAATCATTGCTCCCGACGGAACAACAGCATACCAAGGAAGGCATACAGTGAAACGCTCTACGCCGACACGCACAGTAGAACAGCAGCTGCCAGAGATTGAGATTGCCAACCCACAGCTGTGGGACACTGAGACCCCGAATCTCTACACCGTAGAGGCAACGCTATACAACGAGAAAGGCAAAGCTATAGACAACGTCACCACTCACTTCGGACTGCGCACCGTAGAGATAGGTCCCGAGTTTGGCCTCAAGCTAAACGGCAAGAAAGTGCTGCTCAAGGGTTATGCCAACCACCACACGCTGGGTGCCCTTGGAGCTGCAGCCTATCCGCGTGCCATAGAGAAACGCATAGCGTTGATGAAACAATGGGGCATAAACCATATACGCACCTCGCACAATCCATACAGCCGTGAGTTCATTGAACTCTGCGACCGATACGGCATGCTGGTGGTTGACGAGCTCTACGACAAGTGGACACGTCAGCACACCGGTGGGCGAGTACCATTCGAGTCTCTGTGGCAGAAAGATGTGCCCGAATGGGTGAAACGCGACCGCAACTCCCCCTCGGTAGTGATGTGGAGCCTGGGCAACGAGCTGCAGCAAGACCCTAACCAGCCCTATAACGACTGGGGAGTAACGATGTACCGCCTGATGAAAACACTAATGCAACGGTACGACAGCACACGGTGCGTCACCGTGGCCATGCACCCGCGCTACCGCAACTGGCAGACAGACTCACTGCCCGCAAACCTGGCAATGATTACCGATGTGCAGGCATATAACTACAGGTACATGTACTTCCCTGGCGACGGGCAACGCTTCCCCTGGATGACATTCTACCAGAGCGAGGCTTCGATGGCGGCTATGGGACCCAACTTCTTCGAGATGAACCTCGACAGGGTGATAGGCAGTGCCTACTGGGGAGCCATAGATTACCTTGGCGAGAGCCAGGGATGGCCAGAGAAAGGGTGGAGCCAGGGATGCTTCTATTTAGACCTGGAGCCGAAGCCCAAGGCATATCTCATGAAGTCGATGTTCAAGCCCGACGAGCCGCTGGTACATATTGCCGTTATCGACAGTAAGGGCGACATCATCTGGAACGGCGTGCAGACAGGCAACGACGGCATGAGCGACCATTGGAACAGGACTGCAGGCAAGAAATACTCACTCATCACTTATACCAATGCCGACGAGGTGGAGCTGACAATTAACGGACACTCACTGGGAAAGAAGCAGAACCGCACAGACGATGCCAAGCAGCGCAACCAGATAAGATGGAACGACATTGAATACCAACCTGGAAAACTGGAGGCAATTGCCCGCAAGGGAGGTAAGATTGTGGCACGCCACTGCATTGAGACGACAACAGAGGCCACCAGGCTCACTGCACAGGCAGACGACAACGAATGGAAAGCCAACGGAAAAGACCTGCAGCACATACGCATTACTGCCGTAGACAAAAAGGGACGACAAGTGAAAACCACAGACAACCTGGTGACATTCAGTGTTGACGGACCTGCCACTATAGTGGGAGTGATAAATGGCGACATCGCCTCCAACGAGATGACCACAGGCAACAGCCGCAAGCTGTACAACGGCTCGTGTACCGTGATACTGAGGTCACTACAGCAGGCAGGCACAGTTACACTCACGGCAGAAGCCCAGGGACTAAAAGAGATAAAGACAAAACTATACACCAAGCAATGACCCAAGAACAAGACATAAAAAACGCCGTAGAGGTGCTGCGCAAGGGAGGGGTAATACTCTACCCTACCGACACGGTGTGGGGCATAGGCTGCGATGCCACCAACCAGGATGCCGTGGCAAGGGTATACAAGATAAAACAACGCGACGACTCTAAAGCCCTTATTTGCCTGGTAGACAGCGATGCACGCCTACAGCACTATATACGTAATGTGCCCGAGGTGGCATGGCAGCTCATAGACTGCATGGTGAAGCCCACCACCCTAATACTAGACGGTGCCGTAAACCTTGCACCAAACCTCATAGCAGAAGACGGCTCTGTGGGAATACGTATCACAAAAGAGCCTTTCTCCAACATGCTCTGCTACCGATTCCAGAAAGCGCTCGTCTCAACATCAGCAAACTTCAGCGGGGAACCTGCTGCACAGAATTACCGCGACATTGACCCACGACTGTTGGAAATGGTCGACTACGTGTGCTTCTCCCGGCGACAAGAGCACAAGCCCCACCAGCCTTCTGGCATCATCAAGCTGGGAGCTGGAGGAGAGGTGAAAATTATTCGGTGAAGTATTTGAGTTAAGAGTTAAGAATTAAGAGTTAAGAGTTTTTTTAGGAGTTTAGGAGTTTAGACAACAGTCTTGCTGATGTTCGCAAGCAGGCAATTCTCTTTCCTCTTTCCACTTTCCTCTGATTACTCGGTAATCATATCTATCATCTTTCATCTGTCATCTATAATCTCATTATGCTGTCAAGACTGTTCATACGTAACTTCGCCCTTATTGAGGAGCTCGACATTGACTTCCACGAAGGTTTCTCCGTTGTAACCGGAGAGACCGGAGCCGGCAAGAGTATCATACTGGGAGCCATCGGCCTGCTACTGGGGCAGCGAGCCGACATGAAAGCCATAAAGACGGGTGCCGACAAATGTGTTGTAGAGGCTCACTTCCAGCTTGCCGGATACGACGATATAGCAACCTTCTTCAGTAACAACGACCTGGAGGCCGACCTTAGCGACACCATCGTAAGACGCGAACTGACAGCAAGCGGAAAGAGCCGCGCCTTTATCAACGACACACCCGTAGCCCTCTCTACCCTGAAAGACCTGGGAGAACGCCTCATCGACGTACACTCGCAACATCAGAACCTGCTACTGGGCAAGCACGACTTTCAGCTTAACGTTGTAGACGTGATGGCCGACAATAACGATATGCTGAAGAACTACCAGAAGACATATCATGACTATCACGACAAGATGAAGATGCTGGAAGAGAAGAGAGCACAGCTCGATGCCGACCGTCAGAAGGCAGACTTCATGAAGTTTCAGTTCGACGAGCTCACCAATGCCAACCTTGAAGCCGGTGAACAGGAGGAACTGGAGAGTCGCGAAGAGATGATGACCCACTCGGAGGATATAAAGAATGCCCTCTATGAGGCCGAAAATGCCCTCAACGACGACAACTGTGGCATCGTCATGCAGCTGAGAAACGCCACGTCGTCACTGCGCAACATACAAGACGTTTTTGCCGATGCTTCAGAGATGGCCGACAGGCTAGAGTCGTGCCATGTGGAGC
>CAMYZK010000139.1 GCA_947303825.1 uncultured Prevotella sp.
CCCACTGTTCCTGGGTGTTCTGAACGGAGCATTCATTTTCGCTGCCGACCTGATGCGCGAGATGACCATCCCCTGCGAAATATCTTTCGTTAAACTGGCCAGCTATCAGGGTACCACTACGACAGGCAAGGTGACCGAGGTGCTGGGCATCAACGAGAATCTTACAGGCCGTCATGTCATCATAGTAGAGGACATCGTTGACACGGGACTCACCATGAAGCGTATGATAGAGTCGCTGGGAACGCGCAACCCCGCCTCCGTCAGTGTATGTGCACTGCTGGTAAAGCCAGACAAGCTACAGGTTGAACTAGATGTTAAATACTGTGCTATGAAGATTCCCAACGACTTCATCGTTGGCTACGGACTAGACTACGACCAGGCTGGCCGAGGACTGAAAGACATCTATGTCTTAGCCCCCTAAGATGAAAGATGATAGATGAAAGATGATAGATGAAAGATATGATTACTCTGTAATTTAACTTCTTTCGCTCGGCCCTGCCGCTTGGCTCGTCCAAGCGCTCGCTCTGCCGCTTTGCTCTGCAAAGGACTCCTATAACTCCTAAGAAATGTCTCTTAACTCTTAACTCTCAACTCTCAACTCTTAACTCTTAACATGCGAATAGTAAAGCTCCCCCACCTGCCCAGCGAGCAGACGACGGCTCAGCCAGGCGATCTTCTCCCCGACGTATGGTATAAGGGGAAGGAATTGCGCAAAGAACAAACCCAAGTAGAACAACATATAGTTATGAAAAACATCGTTATTTTCGGTGCTCCCGGATCAGGCAAGGGAACACAGAGCGACAAGCTCATAGAGCACTACGGACTGGAGCACATCTCTACCGGCGACGTGCTGCGTGCAGAAATAAAGAAAGGCTCTGAACTGGGTAAGACGGCCCAGCAGTACATTGACCAGGGGCAGCTCATTCCCGACGAACTGATGGTAAGCATCCTCGCCAAGGTTTACGACGGTTTCGGCCGCTCGCACAAGGGTGTCATCTTCGACGGATTCCCTCGCACCATACCCCAGGCTGAGGCCCTTAAGCAGATGCTCAGCGAGCGCGGCGACAAGGTAGCTGCCATGCTCGAGCTCGACGTACCTGAAGACGAGCTGATGAAACGTCTGCTGCTGCGCGGGCAGATGAGCGGACGAGCCGATGACAACGAGGAGACGATAAAGAAGCGCCTCGTGGTATATCACTCGCAGACACAGCCCCTCATTGAGTGGTACAAGCAGGAGGGACTGCATCACCACATCAACGGATTTGGAGACCTGGACCGCATCTTCCAGGATATACAGAAAGTGGTTGACAACCTGTAGCATCTATGAAACGGCTGTTCTTTCTTCTCGCTTCATTGGCAACACTGACGGCAAACGCGCAGCAACAGCCAATGGAGCTGTGGTATAATGCCCCTGCAACATTCTTCGAGGAGTCGCTGCCAATAGGCAACGGACGCCTGGGGGCACTGGTATATGGCAACCCTGCCGACGATGTTATCCAGCTCAACGACATCACCCTGTGGACGGGCTCACCCATTGACCGACAGGAAGATGCAGGAGCCTGTAAGTGGATTCCCGAAATACGCAAGGCCCTCTTTGCCGAAGACTATGCAAGGGCCGACTCGCTGCAGCTGCACGTGCAGGGTCACAACTCCAGCCACTACCAGCCGCTGGGCACACTGCACATCATACACAACGGCCCGGCCACCGACTTCAGCGGCTACCGGCGTGAGCTGAGCCTCGACTCGGCCTTGGCCACCGTTGCCTACAGGCGTGGAGACGTAAGCTTCAGACGCGAATACCTGGTCTCGGCACCCGACAGCCTCATTGCCATACACCTCTCTGCATCGAAGCCTGGACAACTGAACATGGAGCTGAGCCTCACATCGATTCTGCCACACAAGGTGACGTCCAGTCATGGACAGCTCACCATGCTGGGGCATGCCAACGGCGACGAGGCTGCCACCATACACTTCTGCACCATCCTGCGCGTAGAGGCCAATGGAGGCAAGGTGACCGGCAGCGGCTCAAAGCTTACGATGGCAGGTGTTGACGATGCCACTATATACATTGTCGCTACCACGAGCTTCAACGGCTATGACCGCCATCCGGTGAAAGAGGCATCACCATACATTGAACAGGCCAACAACATGATATGGCATACGGTCAATGTAAACTACAGCGATGTACGCCAGCGTCATGTCGATGACTATCGACGGTTCTACACCCGCACGTCACTCCTACTCTCAGACAACCAGGAAGTTCCTGTCCATAAAGACACTGAGAGCCTGCTTAAAGACTATAACACCGGCAACGCCCAGCACGACCGATACCTGGAGACCCTCTTCTTCCAGTACGGACGATACCTGCTCATCAGCTGCTCTCGAACCGCCAACGTGCCCGCCAATCTACAGGGACTATGGAATCCGCATCAGTGGGCACCCTGGAGGGGCAACTATACCATCAACATCAATCTGGAGGAAAACTACTGGCCAGCCTTCAACTGCAACCTGGCAGAGCTAGCCCAGCCGCTCGACGGATTTGTGCAGGCCCTTGCCGCCAACGGACGCTTCACCAGCAAGAACTACTACGGCATAGAGCGGGGATGGTCGGCTGGTCACAACAGTGACATCTGGGCAATGGCCAACCCCGTGGGCGAGAAAAACGAGAAGCCTGAATGGGCCAACTGGCCTGTGGGCGGGGCATGGCTCGTGGAAACACTGTGGGAACGCTATCTCTTCACGCTCGACGACGACTATCTTCGCACCGTTGCCTACCCCCTGATGAAAGGGGCTGCTGAGTTCTGCCTGGACTGGCTCATACCTAATCCTAACAACCCTTCCGAGCTGATAACCGCTCCTAGCACCTCGCCCGAGAACGAATATATCACCGACAAGGGCTACCACGGCATGACCTGTTACGGCTCTACAGCCGACATGGCCATCATTCGCGAGTTGTTCATCAACACCCTGCAGGCCGCCCGCATCGTGCACGACGGTTCGCCCGTCGTGGACGAGTTGGAAGCCGCCCTGCCACGCCTCCATCCCTACACCGTGGGGCACGAGGGCGACCTTAACGAGTGGTACCACGACTGGAAAGACTTCGACCCGCACCACCGACACCAGAGCCACCTCATTGGCCTTTATCCCGGACACCACATTGCTCTTCCCGCACATGCCGGAGACATGCAGGAAAAGGGGAATCTGCTGACTGCCTGCGAGAAGACCCTGATTCAGAAGGGCGACAAGACAACAGGATGGAGCACAGGATGGCGCATCAACCTCTGGGCACGTCTGCACAAGAGTAAGGAGGCGTTCCACATATTGCAGATGCTCCTTACATACGTCAGTCCCGACAACTACAAGGGTGCCGACCGCCGCCGCCCTGGTGGTGGTACATATCCCAACCTCTTCGATGCCCACCCGCCATTCCAGATTGACGGCAACTTCGGAGGTACCGCAGGCATTGCCGAGATGCTCCTACAAAGCGAGCTGAAGCCTGTACAGAAGGGGCACAACGCAGAGGCCGTCATCGAGCTGCTGCCTGCCTTGCCCGAACAGTGGAGCGACGGACAGGCGTCAGGACTCTGTGCGCGTGGAGGTTTTGAGGTAAGCATGAAGTGGCACAAAGGGCTGGTGACTGAGCTAAAGCTCAAAGCAAAGAAAAACAGCTCCGCAGAATTATACTTCAACGGGACACAACGCAACGTCAAGCTGAAAGCCGGACAGACGAAGACCGTAAAAATCTAACCAAAGCTCGGCTGTTGCACTCCTCTTGCTGCCGCAGCTTTAGCCTAGGCTCAGCTGTTGCTCACCCTTGCTGCGGTATTTCCTCACCATGAAGACAAGGAATCCCAAGCCCACGAGGGCTGCCAATATGCCTCCTAGTATGAAAGGCAGGCTACTGTTGCCGCTGCCTGCTGCGCCGTCGGCCACACCTTGGCCGGCACCAACGATGGTGTCGATAGTGTCGGTCACTTCCTTGGTAGTCACCTTAATGGTGACTTTCTCTTCCGGATAATAGGGAAGAACGTCTAATAACAGGTTTTGCATCATATTTATTACATTGAACGTTGAACATTGGTCAACTTAATAATTGAGTCTACTTTAAAAAGTCCGCTACCGTCAACTAACGAGCCGCATGGCACTCCCCTCCCTGGTAGGGGAGGGGAGCGGCTGCGCACAGATTTCTTCTCGGAATACTCATTTCTAGACTTTTTAAAGTGGGCTCATGATTCTTTATTTCTAATTCCTAAATCGCCAAGGCGAAAACTCTCAACTCTTAACTCTCAACTCTTAACTCACAACATCTCCATCAGCATTACCAGCACACCTGTGAGCACGCTTATCCCGTTGCATAGTATGCTGTAGACAGCGGCTCTCCGCATGTTGTTCACAAAGTAATAGTACCACCATGCCTCTACAGCCACAACCACAAGCTCACCCACGATGACAGCGGTGAGAGTGTAGCTTACATTAGTAAGATAGAGATTAAGGGGCACGTTGGTAAGAATGTTCACCACCACCGACGACCACAGCACGTCGCTCCTATTCTCACGCAGCCCCACGAGGACCATCAGCTCTATAACAATCGTCGGCAGCAGGCTAGCCAGCAACCCGGGCATCACAGCTGTCCAGCTTCCGCCAGCGGTCTGAGCTATCAGGTAGCCAGGCATCAGTGCTGCTGCCAGCAGACCGAAGACAAGCCCCTCGCGGCCTGGCATCACGCTGTTAGCCCAGCACAGCGTTACGCCCATGGTGCAGTTGATGAGCAGAAGGCCGGGCAGCCACAGCCACCCCACACTTCCCTTCAGCAGCGTACAGGCAACAGCACCCGCCAGAGCCAGTGAGAACACCGTTGCCAGACCCATGCCCCTTGCCATCCATCCACCACCAGCCTTGCCCACCATGGCAAGGCCTCCTATCATCAAGGCCATGACGCCACCCTTGCCCACATCTGCTGTGACAGCCTCGCCGAGGAAAGAACGAAAGACCACAAACGCCATCATCAACAGCACCACGAGCCATGCCAACCACGCCTTTTGCCTTAAGTCTTTTGCTTTGATGCTTCCAAAGGTATGTCCAAAGATTTTATCCGAGAACCTTCTGGGCTGGACAGTGACAGGGCCATTGGCGGGAAGGCGAAATGCTACTGCAGCAAGCACTGCAAGGAGAATCAGCAGCAGATACATGAGCCACCATGAGTGCAGCAGCATGCCGACGGCCAGGCCTAAGGCTCCTGTTGAAACGAAGCACCCCAGGGCACACACACTATTATGGGTTGACAGGGCTACCTCCTTACCTCCCCACACATGAAACAGTGAGTTGCCCATGCCCAGCAGGATGGCGGTAGAGTAAAGAATTGAAGAATTGAAGAGTGAAGAGTTGAGCGTTGAAAGCGATGCTGTTGCCACGCCGACGGCCAGCAGTGCTGTTGCAGCGGCCAGCAGAGCCTGACGGTTCCTGATACGGTCGGCCAGCATACCTGTCAGGGGCTGCGTGAGAAAGGCCAACACGTTGTAGACCATAATCACACCCAGGACATGTGAAAGATTTCCACCACCGGCCATGAGGAAGAGGCAGCATGCACACAGTCCGTCAACAAGGAAATGTAAGGCGGCACATAACCCTGTTGTCTGCCAACTTGATGCAGAGACATTCAACTGAAGGTGTGTAGCTAGGTGTATCATGCCTGCAAAATTACGAAAAAACAGCCTTCTAACCAAAGATTATTTATTTTATTGCAAAAAAAGGACAATTTCTTTTGCTTTTTGCGTGCTTTTTCGTACATTTGCACCCCCAAACATTTCTACTATAACAAATGAAGAAAATCTTCATAGCACTTCTACTGCTACTTCTTTCCCTGACAACGCCTGTCATGGCCTCTCACCGTTGCCTTGTGGTAAAGGCCGGCGACGTGCAAAGCCTGCTGCAAACACTCGACGAGGCCAACAAGCTCAATGCCGACACCTTGTCAAAGAGGCTTTTCGTCCTTATCCCCGACGGTGTCTACGACCTTGGCGAGCAGGCGCTCACACCCATCCTGGGACACAATATCGCCCTTGTGGGTCAGAGCATGGAGGGCACCATTATCAAGAACGCGCCGCCTGTGAAGAACGAGGGCATAGGCAAGACGGCTACGCTGCTCAACCGTGGATGGTACACCTACGTACAGGACTTGACCATCCAGAACGCCCTTGACTACTATCACAGCGGGCCTGCGGGCCGTGCCGTCTGCTGGCAGGACAAGGGGCACCGTGCCATGTTCAAGCGTGTACGCATGCTTTCCTATCAGGACACTTACTACAGCCATAGCGAGGAGTGCCAGCATTATTTTGAAGATTCGGAGATTCATGGCACGGTAGACTTCATTTGCGGTGCCGGTGACGTGTTTTTCAACCGCTGCCTCATCGTCACCGAGAAGCGCAATGCCGACGGCAGCGGGCAGGACGTCATTGCCGCCCCTCGTACCTCAACCACAAAGTGGGGCTATGTGTTCTACGGGTGTACTGTCCGTAACGATATATCCTCCTTCCATTTTGCACGCGGATGGCATACCGCTCCCCGCTGCACGTGGATCAACACACGGCTAGAGTCGCCCGAGAAGCTCGAGCCAGAGCGTTTCGACCCATTGAGCATACGTTCGCCACGATGTGACTTTGGCGAGTATGGTACTAAAGATGCTAATGGAAACGACATCACACCGCCCAATAATGTTGTACACATCAAGGGCTCTGAGGGTGAGAAGACCATTCAGACCACCCTCTCTGCCAAAGAAGCAGCGATGTACACCCTGCGCAACGTGTTCCCAGAATGGAAGCCAGACAAGCAGGTGCACAGTCTGGAGAAG
>CAMYZK010000140.1 GCA_947303825.1 uncultured Prevotella sp.
GATGGAGCCGTCTTTCTTGATGAACTGAAAGAGGACGATGCCTTCGTTGAGGGCCGCGATTTCTTTCGCTCCGCCAGGGGCGAATTTGTTTTTGAAGGGTCCCTTTTCGGAATAATGGAGGAATGTGAAGAAGCTCTTGCCATTCTGAGCGGGGAAGAGGACGAGATTGCCGTTATCTTTGGCGATACGGAAATTGACGAGCTTATTGGAAGCAGTCAAATCCAAAAGCTTTTTCTCCCAAGTGGAGAAGCGGTTGAGCTCTTCACCGGTCTCGATGGGGCGGAACTGATAGTCGCGGATTAAGGCGAGGTCATCTTCCTGCATCTCTGCGGGGCGGATACTGACATCGACTTCGCCGCCTTCTTTGAGGGATGCTGCCAGTCGGCATGGATACACTGCAAGCAGCCCGGTGTTGACTTCTCCGTAAATACATCCTACGAGCACCTCGTCCTTAACATTGACATGACCAACCTGGGTATCGTCATCGAACAGATTGTGAAGAACGCAGCCCAGCACACCACGTCGGGATATATCCGGGCACGCTTCGACTATAACGGCGAAGACCTCACGGTGGCCGTTCAGGACACCGGCTGCGGCATTCCTGCCGACCAGACCGAAAAGATCTTCGAACGCTTCGTCACCACCGACAGCGGCAATAGTGGCCTGGGCTTGTCTATCTGTCAGGAGGTGGTAAAGCTGATGGGAGGAAGGATACGCCTGAAGTCTGAGGTTGGGAAGGGAACCATCGTATGGATAATCATCCCCTGCACAGCCAGCGAGGTGGTGAGATCTTAAGTCAATTAGAATGATAATTATGTGCAGCATGACACGAGATATGTTCAGGAACGGGAAAAAGGCCATAGCACCACTCCTATGCCTTTTTGCCTTTTTACCTTTCCTCCCTGCCGTTAACTGCTCGGCTCAGACACTTGCCCCTAGCAAGGATTTTGGTTATACGAAGGAGCATCCGCTGGTCATCGCCAGCGACTGGGACTTCCGCCCCTTCGAGTTCATCAGTGATGAAGGCCAGCCTGCGGGGTACAACGTTGATGTGCTCAACATGGTTCTAGACAAGCTGAACATCCCTCACAAGTTTGTCATGCAGGAATGGCACGTCGCCACCGCCATGTTCAAACGACACGAGGCCGACCTCATACATGCCCTGTATTATTTCTTCAAGGATCACCCCTACGTATCTACACAAAAATACATCAACTATTACAACCTGATGGTGGCACGGCGCACCGACCAGGAGCCACTCCACAGGCTTAGCGACCTACAGACTACCGACACACTGCTTCTCAAGGAGGACGACTATGCAGCCTTGGCCCTTGGCCGCATGGGACAGTTGCCGTTTGCCACTGAGTTCCACTCGCCGAAGGATGGACTGGCCGGCATCAGGCAAGGCAAATACAAGTACTACATCTGGGGAGAAACACCTCTCAACCATAAGATTCAGGAACTAAGCCTCGACAGCATCGCACTCGACGAGATAGACATCCCTGCCGGCGAACTGCGAATAATAGGCTACAACAAAGAGCTTGTCGACCTCATTGACAACCAGTACACTCGGCTGGAACAGGCCGGCGAGCTGCAAAAAATCTACGACCGATGGTTCCACCCCGAGCGTGTTCACGACGATGCATCGCCCTTGGCTCTCTTCATCCTCGCCGGGCTGCTCCTGGCAACGATCATCGTGCTGCTGCTTATCAGGCTCGTCCGCCGGAGGGTGAGCATGAGGGTTTGCGAGAGCTCCGAATTGGGAAAGCTGATGGACCAGGTGCTCAACATGGGCGACTATTTCGTCGTAGAATGGGACTTCCAGAGCAACATGCTCCGCAACAAGTACGGGAGCATGCTGCCTAATGGCGACATGACTCCCGAGGAGTTTCTCACGCGTATGCTGCCAGAAGAGGCACCAATCCTTCACAATCTGAATATACAGCTCGGTACCGGTGTCATCAGCCACTTCGACTTGAGCTTCAGCTTCAACCAGGGCACACCCGACCAACCCATCTGGAGACACTTCTACGGTAATGGCATAGCAGAATGGGGCAAATCCACCAAACAACCAAACAACCAAACAACCAAACGACCCAAATACCTTCTCTATACAACAAAAGACATCACCGAAGAGGTGAACGAAGAACGTGGGGTCAGGACCATGGCTAGCAAGTATAAGAAGATGTTCGACACCAACCTTGTTGCCATGTCCTTCTATGATGCCAACGGCAATTTCCTCGACCTCAACAAGAAGATGCGTGATCTCTGCCAAATTAACAATGACACAGAGAATTTCTTCAAAGCCACATCACTCTTCAGATTCCCCAACCTAAATGGCATCTATCTGCCCGGCTCAAGGGATACCATGCACGTATGCCAGCACCTCTACGAGCCGCAATTTGGACTGGACAAGTACATTGAGTTTCGCATACACCCCGTTATTGACGATGACGACCGTCTGGTGTACTATATCGTCACTAACCGCGACATCACTGCCGAGCGCGACATGTACCTGGAACAGCGTGAACACGACCGCAAGCTACATGCCACCAACGAGGCCGTCAAACGCTATGAAAAGCAACTTGGCTACCTCTTGGAAGAAAGCCAGATGTATATCTGGAACTATCTGCCTGCGGAAAATAAGATAAACATGACACGTTCGCCAGGAAAAACAGAGTTTTCTGAGACAATCGAAGAATACATAGGGACCATCAATGCCGACGTGAGACAGCGGGCAATAGAGGAACTTAAAACCGCCATGCAAGAGGGCAAACCCTATAACACCATTCTGCCCTACGACCATACACCGCTCGACAGCCAGCTCTCGTGGTACACCATTATCGGCATACCCATCTTCAACAAGGACGGGCAGCTCACCGAATACTTCGGACTGTCGCGCAACATCACTGAACTCATGCAGGCACAGGAGAAACTGCGCGTGGAGACAACACGCGCCGAAGACTCAGGACGCTTCAAGGCGGCCTTCCTCGCCAACATGACTCACGAGATACGCACGCCGCTCAACGCCATAGTAGGCTTCTCTGACCTCCTGCCAATGATCGACGACAGCGGGGAGAAGAAGGAACTGATACGCATCATTCGCAACAATTGCAACATGCTGCTACGACTCATCAGCGACATCCTGGAAGCATCGAACATCGAGTCACGACCGATGGACATCCAGCCATCCGACGTTGACTTCGCCCTGGCTTTCGACGACATCTGCCAAACGCTGGAACAACGGGTGCAGATACCGGGCGTGGCGTTCATCAAGGAAAATCCATACACCACCTTCAACACATGCTTGGACAAGGGACGCATACAGCAGGTCATCACCAACTTCGTCACAAACGCCATCAAATACACCCATAAGGGACACATAAAGGTGGGATACTGCGCCACGCCTCTTAGTGTAGAGAGTAGCGTTGATGGTGTTAAGTTTGCTACCGCCCCGCAGAACAACTCCAACGAAGAAAACAGCGCGGTAGCAAACTCTAAACTCTACACTCTAAACTCTAAACTAAACACCGAGGAGGGTCTATACATCTACTGTGAAGACACTGGGGCGGGCATTCCCAAGGAGAAGCAGCCTTCTGTCTTCGAGCGTTTTGTAAAGCTCAACGAGTTCGTACAGGGCACCGGTCTCGGACTGAACATCTGCAAGACCATTGCCGAGCGCTGCGGTGGCAACATAGGTGTATACAGCGACGGTGAAGGGAAAGGCTCTACCTTCTGGATATGGATTCCATGTCCCCATAATCCCTGAGCCTGTTCACCTACAAGCCTCCAACAGCTTCTCCACCAGTCGTGGGTCTGTTCACCTACAAGCCTCCAACAGCTTCTCCACCAGTCGTGGTATGCCGTAGTTGCCGATGTCACCCTCTTCAATCCAAAAATAGCCTTCCGGCAGGGGCGGACAGTCATCGGTCTCCCACAGCCAGAAGTCGGCCAAAAGCACCCGGTGGGTCAGCACATGGCGCACATTCTCCCTGAGCAGGGTGAGACGGGCATCACGCCATCCCAGTCGCTCAAGGGCTGAGGGAAGCCCCTCCGCACCGGTCTCCAGGCAGAGCGGCTCGTAGAGTCCTTGCCAGATATCACCAGCAGGACGGCGGTGAAGGGCCGTTTGGCCTTTGCTGCGAATATATATATAGGTAAGCCGTCGTTCCTTTATTTCCAGCTTCTTCAGCTTCACGGGCAGTGCATCCGTGGCGCCTGTTCTAAGCGCACTGCAGGTCTCGGCCAAAGGACAGCTTGTGCAGCGCGGACTGACGGGTGTACACAGGATGGCTCCGAAGTCCATGATGGCCTGGTTGTATGCCGAAGCCTCGGTATATGGAAGCAAGCTCTGGGCCAAAGCCGAAAACTCCTTCTTCCCTGCCGTGGTATTGATGGGTGTAGCAATACCATAGTAGCGGGCTAGCACACGGTAGACATTTCCATCGACAACAGCCGCAGGCAGGTCAAAGGCAATGCTGCCTATGGCCGCTGCCGTATAGTCGCCCACGCCTTTGAGCGTGCGCAGTCCTTCAATGGTGCGCGGCCATCCGCCTGCAGCGACAACCTGCCGCGCTGCCGTGTGCAGGTTGCGGGCACGACTGTAATAGCCCAGTCCCTGCCACTCGCGCAGCACCTCGTCCTCGGTGGCTGCTGCCAGCTGCTCTACAGCAGGCCAGCGATGCATGAAACGTTCCCAATAGGGACGGCCCTGCTCGGTGCGCGTCTGCTGGAGAATGATTTCCGACAGCCACACAGCGTATGGGTCGCGGGTCTGTCGCCAGGGCAGGTCGCGGCCGTTAGTCTTGAACCACTCCAATAAGGTAGTCGAAAAGGGCATCGTAGGCTGTTCTGTCATTATACGTCGGTAAAATACTTATTGCACAACGGGCGCAAAGGTAAGCATTCTTCCCGAAATCCACAAATATAGTGGAGACTTTTCATGGTATTTGACCTCAAAATATGTCAGAAAAACTCGTACCGTGCGGTTGAAGCCCAAAGGGCTGTTAGAGCACAGCTCGTAAAAAATCTTAGAAAACATTTGGCAATACAGGGAAAAGTGCTTACCTTTGCTGATAATCTAAATTGAAAAGATGACAATACCAAAGCTGGACTATTACAACATGGGGGCCTCCGTGACGGCATTCAGCACGACTCGTCACGGAGGCTGCAGCACAGACTGCTCGGCTTGCCAAAGCAAGAACTATGCAGAGTTTAACATCAACCGCTATTGCGGCGACGATGAGGAGCATATACGCAAGAACCGCGAGGCTCTGTGCTCTTTGCTGGGCATCAGCGACGACCGTTTGCTGATGCCCCATCAGGTGCATCTGACGAAGACGGCACGTATAGACGAGACACTGCTGGCACTCTCGGAAGAACAACGGCGTATGGCGCTAGACGGCTACGACGCGCTGATGACAGATTTGCGCGGTGTGTGCATAGGTGTATCTACTGCCGACTGCATCCCTATTCTGCTCTACGACAAGGCGCATCATGCCGTTTGCGCCATCCATGCAGGCTGGCGAGGCACCGTGAAGCGTATCGCAGAGAAAGCCATCGCAGAGATGACAGCAGCTTACGGCACCACTCCTGAACTCGTCAAGGCACAAATAGGGCCAGGCATCCATCTCGAAAGCTTCGAAGTGGGCGATGAGGTCTATGAGGCCTTTGCCCAAGAAGGTTTCGAGATGGAAGTAATATCAAAAAAGTTCCAAGGTAACTCTTCACTTTTCACTTATAAGTGGCATATTGACCTGCCCGAATGTAATCGTCGGCAACTATTGGCAGCAGGCTTGCAACCTAAAAACATTAAGGTATCGCCCGTCTGTACCTTCCAACAGGCAGAAGACTACTTCTCTGCCCGTCGCCTGGGCATCAACAGCGGCAGGATATTCACAGGCATACTTATTTGAAAATAAGTTGTGCAAACTGATAGAGGCTGCGGCGCCAGGTCTGCCACTCGTGGGCTGTCTCTGGTGACACATAGCTGTGGGCGTTGATGCCGATAGCCTCCAGGTTCTCGGCAGCCTTACCTACACTGTTGTCACCTTCTGCCATACGCGTCTCACGGCCACCGGCACTCATAAAGAGCACCTTGTTGGTCTTCTTGAAGTCGGCAGCGTCTTTCAGTTCGTCGGTATTGAAGGTGCCGCCGCTGAACATACCTACGTAAGCAAACGTGGTGGGATTGGCCAGCGTGATGGCGTGGGTCTGCATGCCACCCATCGAGAGACCGGCCATAGCACGATGCTCAGGGTCTGCAATAACTCGGTATTTAGCCTCGACCATTGGGATAATATCCTTAAGCAGTACATCTTGGAAAGCGTTGAAACCGCCACCAAAGCCGCCGCGACGTGGACCACCCTGACCACGACCACCCTGAGGACGAGGGCCGTTAAAGCCGCCCTGACCGGGAGCAGGGTCGCCAGGACGACGAACGTCGAGACCATTGTCCATATAGATGATGAAAGGAACGGCCTTTCCCTCGGCAATCAGGTTGTCCATGATGATGCCCGTCTTGCCCTGGGCACTCCATCCAGTCTCATTCTCACCCATGCCATGCTGCAGATAGAGCACAGGGAACTTCTTCGTGGGGTTGGAGTAATACTCTGCGGGCAGATAGATGTAGCCGTGGCGCATCTTCTCAGTAACGCCAGACCAGTAGTACACCTCGTTGACAGAACCCTGCGGCACGTTCTTCACCGTATAGAACTCCTCGTCCTGGGCAGGGACATCGATGCCACTGCCCCAACGGCTGGCACCGTAGTAGTACTTGCTGCCGGGATCGGGCACCGAAGCACCGTCGATGTTCAGCTGATAGTAGTGGAAGCCCTCGT
>CAMYZK010000141.1 GCA_947303825.1 uncultured Prevotella sp.
AAGCTGCTTGATGCCGGCGAGCACTACGGACAGACTCCAAGAGACTTTACCGCCACTGTCGAAGCGCAAGTGACAGGGACGTCGGGCGACCTTCTGGCAAATATCATAGAGATGCCATGCGAAGACATCGCCACAAAGATTGCCAACGGGCAGCATGACGTAGTAGCTTCAGACCTCTCAGTCGACGCTCCAAGGATATTCTCAGATGCCAACAGAAAGAAGCTGTTCATCGTTATCGACATCAGCCGTGAAGAGGCATGCTTCAACAGTATTGTCACCGAGGCCGACACCTTTGGCAGCATACGCACATACCGTATACCGCATACTGCCAGCCAGAAAGAGTTTATGTCAAGAGTCGTAAGCCTGTTATCAAAGCTCCTGGCCACCCAAGCCCTGCAGAGAGTGGAGGCCATAAACATCATTGCATCAAAGGCCGACCTGCTGGGCAACGGGAAGCAACGCGAGGAACAGGCGTTCCAGAGGTTCTCCGACACACATCAGGACATCATCGACCCGCTGATAGAGCTGTGCCAGCGCTATGGAATAAACCGTAACGCCGGTGGACAGCCTATGCTCTACACCTATAGTCTGGGACGCCACGACTCTTCGGGCCACTACCATTACGACCCTGCTGATGCCAACAAGATTATCGAGGCCATTAAAGAGTTAAGAGTTGAACATTAACAGAAATAATATATGGAAATAAAAAGCGTAAGAATCAGTGAGATACATTGGTCTATGAACTGGAATGCATCCCAGCAGGCCAACAAACGTATCAAGGAAACCCTGGGCGACACCAGCAAGTACTTTGCCATGCTCAAGGTGGGCAATGCCACCTACAACTGGACGGTAGATTCCATCGGCAGATGGACTCCCATAGGCGCGGCCCCCTCCCACGTACTGGCAGAAATCCTATTGAAGGTGGAAGACATCAGGCAAGAGGTCTACGCCAAGCTTGCCGGCGACCAAAGCCTTGCCGACAAGATTTGCCAAGTGCCCAACTACGAGGAGTATATCTTCTACAAAGAGAGTCCCGGAGGCGAACCAGAGATTGCCATCACTGGCTGGGGATTCCATAACTTCAAGCAGGCAGGATCTTTCGACACCATCAAATGGCCTCCTCTCCCGGCAAAGCACACCACCACCATCACCTTCTCCATAGACGGCAGACCACAGCCTGGACGAGCCTTCTCCATTGTCACTCCGAAGATGCGCAAGCCGTACACTACCGACACCGAGGGCAAATGGATGCATTCGGATTTCAGCGGCAGGAGCTTCAACATCATCGACGACCTGACCCAGCGGCAGTTCACCCTCACCACTGCCGACACCGACCAGCAGCTGGACTTCGACGTCACAGAGAGTGTCTCGCTCACAGTGAAGGCCACCAACGACGGACAGCCCATAAGCGGCGAGACCGTAGGCATAGACTACGCCGGAAGGCATTACGACCTGCCACTCACCAACGGACAAGGCACACTGCCCTCTATACCTCTTGTAAGCTCTGACATGTGTCAGGCAACACTACGAGGAGAGAAACGTAGCATACAGCTCAGCAACACCACTCCCAACGAGATAAGCTTCGACTTTGTTACACCGCCGCCCGTCACTACCGGCACAGGTCCTAGTACGACACCAGAGACAGAAGAGCCAGAAGAGCCAGTGGAAGACAAATGCTCACTGACAGTAGTGGCAACCCTCGACGGCAACCCTATATGCGGCGAGACTGTTACCGTCATCTATTCAGGCAACCACTACGACATGGTGCTTCAGGCCGATGGCAAGGCAACCGTCAACGACATTGTCTGCACCGGAGAGAACTGCTACGCCAAGCTGCCGGCATGTACCGAGAAAGGCAAGGCACACCAAGAGGCAGAGGCCGACAAGGTGCTGGTAAAAGACGAGGAGAACATCATAACCTTTGAACTGCAAAGCGAGGCTCCACCAGCCGAAATGGTTATCGTTACCGTCAACGACTCCAACGGCATACCCATGAAAGATGCCAGCTTCGTGCTGACACAAGGCCCCGAGCGCATTGAGGGCAAACTAGACGATATGGGCACTACCACGTTCGACCGCAAACCCTTTATCACCGAACGCCCCGTCACACTGAGCATCATCACTGCCGACAACCGACAGATAGACGACATCAACTTCCACCTCGACGCCGACGAGAACCAGTATGTATTGCAGGAGAACAGCTCTCAGGAAGGCAACCGACTACTAGAGATTCTCGCCGCCATCGTACTGCTGGGAGGTCTCGCACTACTGTTAATATATGCATTCCTGCCCGGCATTTCCGAACTAACGAAAATAATCAACAAAAACATATTCTGACACATGGATAGAGAAACATCACACTTCATTGCCAGCAACTTGGTGTACCTTTTCGCCACGCCCTGCATCATCACCTACCTGCTCTTTGCATGGGACAAGCATCTGGCCTATTACCACCGTACACGGATACCCGAGGCACTGCTGTTCCTTACCAGCTTCCTCTTCGGAGCCTTCGGAGGCCTGTGCGGAATGATATTCTTCCACCACAAGACGAAACACAAGTCTTTCCTTGTCACCATACCGCTGCTTGCGCTCATACAGATAGCACTGATTGTAGTCTTCAAGGTTTACCTGCTAAAGTAATACGCTATGAGAGAACTTAAGATCATCCTGGGCTTTATCTTCATTGCCCTTATTGCTCTGCTGTGCCTGCGTTTCTGCAAGCCTAGCCAGGAGGCACGCACCAAAGACCCGATAGAGAATGCCACCGTAGACATAGAGACCACCGACGAAGCCTGCGAGGAGGAGTCGCTTACCACCGACGAGGAGGGCGAGTGCACCTTCACCTTCCGCAATCCTGATAAAACCCTTGTCAAGGCCACAGCCAGTGCCGACGAGTATGAGTCGGCCACCGTGGAAGACGTTGAGCTGTCCTACTTCGAGGACGACGTGCTCGTCATCCCCCTCAAGCCGCTGGGCAAGGCCAATGTCAAGGTAGTGGAGAAAGGCACGCAGCAGCCCATTGCCGGAGCCACCGTCAACGTCATCACCAAGGGTGGAAAGACAAAGAAGCTCACCACCAATGCCGACGGCATGTGCGGCTTCCGCTGCCCTAAGGGAGCCACACAGATAGACAGCGTGCTGGCCATAAAGAACGGCTACAGCGGCGAGTACAAGGTCAATGTACCCGTGCCCACCGGCTTCGACCCCTACCTGCTCATAGAGCTGGAGAAAGCTGGCACCTGCGACTCCGGTGTTGACCACAACGGCAAGCCAGGCCACACCGTGCAGACCTTCGACATGGGCATCACGTCCGACTTCAGCAGCTATCACTTCCAGTTCGACTGGTACACCGATTCTGCCCCCGACCATATCGTCATCTACTCCGGCAGCTACGAGGAGTTCCAAGACGGAAAGGCAGAGAAAGTGTTCGACAACATCAATGACATGGCTACGTTCAGCGACACCAGAAAAACCTGGGTAGATATGAAAGGCCAGATGCTATTTATTGTCGTTGACAACTACAACTCTCCCAACAGCAACAGTTCAACGATATGGAAGTACTTCGTCCACTGCCCTGTGGCGAAATAGAGCTCTTTCAGCTAACCCTAACAACAAACAGCGCACCGTTATGGTGTTGTCTCAAACACCCAACGCCATCTTGAGTAAAGGCTATGCTATGAAGTCCATAGCACAGCTTTTATTTGCATAAGCGGGCAGGCGACTGGCATCATAGCGGTTTTTTGTCGTTTTTTTTACAATATATTTTGTAAGTTCAAAAATAATGTGTATCTTTACACCCAAAAATCGGAACAACTATTGTACAACATAACTCAAACCCCAAAAACAATGAAGAAACTAAAAGAAACATTGCTTGGCGCAGGTGCCGTCATGGTACTGGCCATCACATCGTGTACTGGCAGTAAGTCTGCCGAGCCTCAACTGACGGCATCCGGACTTGACCCTGCCAAGTTTGAAACCGTGGTAGACGGCGACAGCGTGAAACTCTACACCCTGAAGGGCGACAAGGGCATGGAAGTGTGCATCACCAACTACGGCGGCCGCGTCGTCTCGCTGATGGTTCCCGACAAGGACGGCAAGCTGGTTGACGTGGTGCTAGGCTTCGACAACATTGCCCAGTACATGGAGAAGACCACCGACTACGGCTCAAGCGTAGGCCGTTATGCCAACCGCATCAACATGGGCAAGTTTGTGCTCAACGGCGACACCATCCAGCTGAAGCAGAACGACAAGCACGACGGCGGACGCGACCACTGTCTGCACGGTGGCGGCGACACGGGCTGGATGAACAAGGTGTACAAAGCCGAGCAGCCCGACAGTGCCACGCTGAAGCTTACCATCGAGGCCAAGGACGGTGAGAACGGATTCCCCGGAACCGTGGTTGCCACTACTACCTACAAGATTGTCAACGGTAACACACTCGACATTGTCTGGGAGGCTACTACCGACAAGCCCACCGTCATCAACCAGACCAACCACAACTACTATAACCTGAGTGGTGACCTAGAGAATGCAGCCTACGACCAGGTGCTCTATGTCAATGCCGACAGCTTTACTGAAAGTGACGAGAGCTATATGCCTACAGGCAAGATTCTTAAGGTAGAAGGAACACCTATGGACTTCCGCTCGCCTCACGCCGTTGGCGACAGCATCAAGTCTGACTACTATCAGGTGAAGAATGCCCATGGCTACGATCACAACTGGTGCCTGAACACCTATAAGGACGGTAAGGGCGACGACACACAGGTCTGCGCCAGCCTCTATTCTCCGAAGACCGGTCTCTTCATGGAGATGTTCACCAACGAGCCGGGCGTACAGGTCTACAGCGGCAACTTCCAGGGTGTAAACGGCGAGGAGAACATCGTGCGCAAGCTTGGCAAAAAATACCCGCAGCACGTCAGCGTCTGCCTGGAGAGCCAGAAGTATCCCGACAGCCCCAATCATCCTGAGTGGGCCAGCCCCGTGCTGAATCCCGGTGAGAAATACTACAGCCACGCAGCCTATAAGTTCACAACAAAATAAGTCATAGGCCATGAATCAGACAGAAAACGGTAGCCGCGGCTACCTCATTGGCATCGTGATGGTGGCCGTGCTGGGCGGACTGCTCTTCGGTTACGACACGGCTGTCATCTCCGGGGCAGAGAAAGGCCTGCAGGCGTTCTTCAAGGATGCCCAGGACTTCACCTACACTGACGGCTGGCATGGCTTCACCTCTGCCAGCGCACTCATAGGCTGTATCATCGGCTCTGCCCTCAGCGGACTGTTGGCAACGCGCTTGGGCCGTAAGAAGTCGCTTATCATTGCAGGCTTACTGTTCTTCATCTCTGCACTGGGTTCGATGGCCCCCGAGTTCCTGTTCTTCGAGCATGGAAAGGCCACCTTCTCACTGCTTATCATGTTCAACATCTACCGTATCATCGGTGGCATCGGCGTAGGCTTGGCATCGGCCATCTGCCCCATGTACATAGGCGAGGTGGCCCCGTCGAACATTCGCGGAATGCTCGTCTCGTGGAACCAGTTTGCCATTATCTTCGGTCAGCTGGTGGTCTACTTCGTCAACTTCTTCATCCTGGGCGACCATATCCAGCCGCTCGTTGAGGAGATGGGCAAGGGACTGGCAGCCATCAATCCTGCCGCACAGTGGACGGTGACCACCGGCTGGCGCTATATGTTCGGCTCTGAGGCTGTTCCCGCAGGACTCTTTGCCCTGCTCATCTGCTTCGTACCCGAGACACCGCGCTATCTGGTAAGCATTGGCAAGGACGAGAAGGCACTGGGCATCCTGTCGCGCATCAACGGCACATCGAAGGCTCAGCAGATTCTGACAGAGATAAAGGAGACGATGGTGGTGAAGACCGAGAAGCTGATGACCTACGGTGCCATGTGCATCTTCATTGGCATCATGCTCTCTGTGTTCCAGCAGGCCGTTGGCATCAATGCCGTGCTCTACTACGCTCCACGCATCTTCGGCGACATGGGTATGGACAACCCGATGATGATTACCGTCTTCATGGGCATCATCAACATCCTGTTCACACTGGTGGCCATCTTCACCGTCGAGAAGTGGGGCCGCAAGCCTCTGCTCATCAGCGGCTCGCTGGGTATGGCAGCCGGTGCCCTTGGCGTTGCCGTCACCTTCGGCCATGCAGGCCTGGAGCTGGTCACCGCCGCCTCGCTGCTCATCTACTCTGCTTCGTTCATGTTCTCGTGGGGCCCCATCTGCTGGGTGCTCATCGCCGAGATCTTCCCCAACACCATCCGTGGTGCAGCTGTGGCCATTGCTGTGGCCTTCCAGTGGATATTCAACTTCATCGTCTCGTCTACCTTCGTGCCTATGTTCAACATGCACCTCAGCGAGGGCGATGACTTCGGCCACTGGTTCACCTACGGTCTCTATGGCATCATCTGCGTGGTGGCTGCCGTCTTCGTATGGAAGCTCGTTCCTGAGACGAAGGGCAAGACACTGGAAGACATGACCCAGCTGTGGAAAAACAGGAAAAAGAAGTAAAATACTATAAAACTATAATTATCAAAAATGAATCAACAAGGATTTGCATGGCTTGACTGGACTATCCTCATTGTAGGAATCCTAGCCATTGTATGGGCTGTATATCGTTCCATACAGAAAGACAAGAAAAAAATGGCGGGTGCCGACTCGCAAGACTATCTTTTTGGCAAAGGCGAACCCTGGTACGTCATTGGTGCTGCCATATTTGCCGCCAACAT
>CAMYZK010000142.1 GCA_947303825.1 uncultured Prevotella sp.
GGTTCAGCGTCTGCAAGCGAGGCATGCGGTGTTTCAGAGAGGCATCAAGTTCCCATCGCTCGTATGTAAGGAAGTCTTTCTTGCCAGGAAGTCCGCGTTCGTAGTCTACAGTAAAGAGAGGCCCTTTGCGCCATGGGCGTGCCTTTATTGAAATCATGGGAGCCATGCTCAAGTATTGGTGTGGGAGTCCCATCTGCTTCATTTTATCGCTGTTGGCGGCCTTTCGCTGGTGGAACACCAGTCCTGTCTCTATTGCCAGACGGTTGTTAAGGGGCAGATTGTTAGTGAAGTGCATGTTCCAGTCATCAAACTGATCCAAATGCCATTCATCTGGAATGATGGCATCGTTGTTTCTCCTACGTATCTCGTCAACAACGGTTGAGTTGTATATGCGGTTGCCGCTGGCCCATGCTATCTCGGCGTATGCGTCGCGTCCACGGTAACTGTAGTCCAGATGCAGTGGCAGGTTGAAGTAGAACTTGCGCTGCTTGAAGTTGTATCCGAAGCGCGTGTTCAGTCCTAACGACATGTTGTCCGAGATGTTTAGTTTAGCACCCAGTTTGAACCTGTAGGAAAAGCCTTTTCTGCGACTATAGCTTATGTATTGCGGGTTGATGAGTGGTGAGAGGTGTACATAGGCGTTGTTTGTATTGTAACGCATTCGGCGTACAAGACTCTCTCCAACGCGATCCCATTTCCAATAGTTGCGCTTTCGTTTCGATTCTTTTACCACATCTTTTATTGTATCGGCTTGCTGTATGCTGTCGTTGCCTGAATTGGCATACCGGATTCTGTACAAGGCCTGCTCTTCTGATGTGAGATTGTATGGACGCACAGAGTCCATGAGATGCATGTTGCCGCGCACCGTTGTTACACTGTCTGGAAGAGTTATGGGACAGTCGAAAGATGCTTCTATGGCTGATGATATGTTATTACCCATGAACTTGAAGTCAACCTTGGTGCTGCAGAACTTTGGCAGAAGAGAACGGGAGCCGTAATCTCCCTGCGATGAGGTGGTCTTGAAGTGTATCATGTCGAACTCTCCATCCATCTCGGCCTCAATAATTCTTCCTGTAGCCAGGTCGATGGTAGCCCGCCCGCTCACCAGCTGGGTGTTTTTGACATAGCGTGGACGGAAATAAAGATGGGCTTTCTGTTCGTCTATCCCCAATGAGAAATATTTGTAAAACACCCGGTTGGTGCGGTGAAAAGGCGAAAGGATATGATCGCCGTAAAGTGTCTCGTTATAGAGTTGCGGTGCTGCGAACTCAAGCAGTGTCGGCATAGTGCTGCGGTTATGGGGAATGGTGGTGCAGTACACTTGCCGGTGCTCGTTGTACGACCCGTCTTCCTTAAAAGATAGCCGACTATAGTTTTCACTCACAAAAGAGCGTTTCCCGTTGGCTATAGCATACATCGACGGTATGCACCAAAGTGTAAAGTTGCGACGATGTGTCTGGTAAAAATGCTTTATATATACATTAGTACTGACTCCGCTAGCATTGTATATAAAATTGCGTGAGTAGTTGAACAGACGGTTCATCACCAGCGAGTCTGCCGGCGACTGTGCTGGAGCAGTGTTTGGTGACAGCAGCATGTACAGCAGCAATGCCATGACATTTAAATACGGTCTCATGCCTACCCCCATTCTTACTTTTCACTTTTCCTCTATTCTTCAATGTTTCCTAGTGAGTGGGTGATGGATGCCACAACACTTGAAATGCTCTCTCCTGGACAGAACCGTATGTATTTTGCCGAGGTGCGTTCTCCATCTTCCTGGAGAGCTTCTTCGGCAAGGCTGTCGGCATCTTCGCTGGCAGTTTCGTTCATAAAAGGAACCTCGTCAACAGAAAAACCCAGAAGACCTGTTAGTACAGAGCCGGCAAATTGTGCCATGCGTTCGAAATGCAAATTGTCTATCCACTCTTGCAGTTTGACAAAGTCTATACGGTCGCCCAATTTGCGTAGTTGCATGCCTAAGTCTACGTATTTCCATAGGCACAATCCCTCGTTGAGCGAAGCCTTCATAATACCTAGTATGGATATGAGCATGTTAAGTGTAGGGGCAATGGTCTCTATGCGTTGACCATCTATCATAACATGAGACATACCTCCCTCAAGTCGCTCTTTCTCGATGATGGCCTGCAGGGTGCTATTGCTCGACTTGTTGTTGAGCTGCATCATGCGTTGCCTGTGTTCCACATCGAGTCCGTTCCACCGGTATCTTAGCAAATATTTGTGTGTTTCGTCACACTGGTCATCTTGCAGCCGAGCCCATTCATTGGCCTTGTTGGCTTGGGTGGGGTAGGGGAAGTATATGGTGACGGGGCATACACGGTGATGTGACGGAGTGTCGTATAGGCAACTGGTAGTCCATGGTTCCATCAATATGGGGCGCCATTGTTGACGGCTTTGCATAGCCAGTAGTTCGGCTACATGTGCAGCCGCCTGTATATATTTGTTGGTTTCTTCCTCTGCTTCTAGCTGCCAGCGGGAATAAAGCTCATCGGTAAGCTTCATGAAGAACTGATGGCTGCAGGCATCTACTCCATTAAGGAGTATAGCTTTCAATCCTGTTTTGCCAGCGAGGCCAAGCACCTGCTGCCATTTCCATGCCGACATGGGTTCTATTTCTTCTTTACTTCCGAAAGCACCAGAGCGGAGGAGTCGGAAATAGTTTCGCTTAATAATGTTCATTAATTAAAATTATTTTCTTCAAGTTCCATAAGTAAGTGGCTGAACCACTAACTCTTAACTCTTAACTTTTAACTCTTAACTCGAATACCTTCTAGGGTAGCGCAGTACTATAGCAATTAGTGCAGCAATGCCAATAGCCAGGGGATAATAGAGCCAGGGCATAATCTGCACGGGGCTTATTGATGCCAGCCCAGCAGCCATGAGCATCTGTGCACCGTATGGGATAAGTCCTTGTACGGCACACGAGAAGGTGTCGAGAAGAGATGCACATTTTCGAGGGTCTATCCCATACTTTTTACCTATCTGCCGGGCAATGCTGCCAACTGTTATGATGCTAACGGTGTTGTTGGCCGTACACAGGTTTACTATACTCACCAAGGCAGCTATAGACAATTCGGCTCCGCGTTTGTCAGTAATGCGGCGGGTAAGCCGTTCAATAATATAGTCTATTCCTCCATTGTGCTTTATAATCTCAAGCAGGCCTCCGGCAAGCATGGTTATTACTATAAGCTCGCCCATGCCTACTATACCATCGCCCAATGACTGCATCCATGAGAAGATATCTGCGAAGCCACCAGTAAAGAGACCCGTTAGCCCTGTAAGGGCAATGCCTATAGACAGGACGACCAGCACGTTGAGTCCGGCAATGGCAGTGAGGAGTACTACAAGGTAGGGGGTTACCTTTATCCATTCCACATGAGGAATGCTTTGGGGTGAGCTGATGCCCTGTCCCTGCACAAAGTAGACGGCAAGAACCACTAGTGCAGCAGGAACCACTATAAACGAGTTCACCTTGAACTTGTCGCTAAGGCGGCAGCCTTGTGTCTGAGTGGCAATGATGGTGGTATCACTAATAAACGAGAGATTATCGCCGAAAAACGAGCCACCGACAACCACTGCCACAAGCACTGGCACTGACGCTCCTGTCTGAGAGGCTACGCCTGCTGCTATAGGTGTTAGGGCAACAATGGTGCCCACGCTGGTTCCCACCGAAAGTGAAACGAAACAGGCAGCCAAAAACAGTCCTGCCATAATCATCTGTCCAGGCATTACCGTCAGGGTGGCATTGACAGTGGCATCTATCGACCCCATCACCTTTGCAGAATGGGCAAAGGCTCCGGCAAGCACGAAAATCCATATCATCAGCATCATCTGGCTGCCACTGGCTCCACGACTGAACATATCGACACGGCTACGCAAAGGGCCACGGCTTATTGCTATGGCATAGGCCGAAGCAGCAAGGAAAGCCACAGTAATGGGAACCCGATAGAAGTCGCCGGCAACGAGGCTCGTGATAAGATAGAGAGCCACGAACACAAACAGTGGACTGAGAGCCAGCAAACCTTTTCTTGCATCTATATTCATAATTCAGTTGCAAAATTATTTATTTTTTTTCTTCCATACAAACTTTTTTATACATAAAATCTCAAGCATACGCAGTATTATGAAATATTTATTTATAATTATGTCGTTTAATTACAATTTTATTTGTACCTTTGCAGGCAAAATTATAGCAAACAATTGTTATAACATTAAATATTTTTATGAATTTCACTTTGTTAGTTACCGTCATTGTGACGGGAATTACATTGGTGGCGGCAGCTTACATCATTGCTAAGCTCATAGGTCCGCGCTCGTATGCAAAGGTGAAAGGAGAGCCGTATGAGAGCGGTATTCCTACTCGCGGCTCCTCGTGGATTCCTATTCATGTGGGCTATTACCTGTTCGCCATCCTGTTCCTCATGTTCGATGTGGAAACAGTGTTTCTGTATCCATGGGCGGTTGTAGTGAAGCAGTTCGGTGCGGCAGCATTGCTCAGCATCGGCTTCTTCTTGTTAGTGTTGGTATTTGGCCTGGCATACGCCTGGCGGAAAGGAGCGTTGGAATGGAAGTAAAGAAGCCCTACATCAAGTCGGTTCCATACGAGGAATGGAACGACAACGAGTCGCTTGAGAAAATCATCGACGAGTTGCACGAGGGGGGAGTGAACGTCATTACCGGCAACCTTGACCGCCTCATCAACTGGGGTCGTGCCAACTCGCTGTGGTCGCTCACCTTTGCTACCTCGTGTTGCGGTATTGAGTTCATGGCTTGCGGCTGTTCACGCTATGACTTCGCACGATTCGGCTTTGAGGTGACTCGTAACTCACCACGCCAGGCCGACCTTATCATGTGCGCAGGTACCATTACCCATAAGATGGCACCCGCACTGAAGCGTTTGTACGACCAGATGGCCGAGCCAAAGTATGTCATTGCTGTAGGCGGATGTGCTATCAGCGGCGGTCCCTTCAAGTCGAGCTACCATGTAGTGAAAGGCATAGAGGAGATTGTGCCGGTTGATGTCTTCATCCCTGGCTGTCCCCCCCGTCCCGAGGCCAT
The DNA here is from genome assembly GCA_947303825.1 of uncultured Prevotella sp. Lineage (GTDB taxonomy): Bacteria > Bacteroidota > Bacteroidia > Bacteroidales > Bacteroidaceae > Prevotella. The sequence goes on from CAMYZK010000142.1 coordinate 5,077, forward strand.
CATGTATGGCATGATGCAGCTACAGCGTAAGGTGAAGGTTGAGAAATTCTTTGGTGGTGCCAACCATAAGCAGACCGCTGAAGAGAAAGCCTTAGGCGTGTCGAATGAGGAGTTGACGTTCCGTGAGAAACTCGGCGACCATCGTCGTGAACCAATGGTTATCACAGAAGTCCCTCAGGAGTTTGTAGATGAACTAAAGAAGGAGGAGGAAAAGGCATGAAGTTAGAATTCCTTTCATTTGAATTTGACAAGTTTGCACAAGAGATGCAGAACTTGAAGGACAAGAAGGGCTTTGACTATCTTGTCACCATCGTAGGAGAGGACTTCGGCAAGGAAGGCGATGGTGAGCATCAATCGTCAGTACTAGGTTGTATCTACATCCTCGAGAATACCACAACCCACGAGCGTTGTTCTGTGAAGATGCTGGCCAAGAGCCAGATATGCGGCGACGGCATGTCAAGTAATGGCACCGGTAACACCGATGGCATGCTTATCTACTACATTCCCACTGTTTCTAACATTTGGCGTGTGGCCGACCTTCTGGAGCGTGAGGTCTACGACTTCTACGGTATCGTCTTTTTGGGGCATCCCGACATGCGTCGTCTGTTCCTGCGTAACGACTTCAAGGGTCATCCCTTCCGCAAGGACTGGGAGTACAACGACAAGTACTCACTTGACGACGATGACGAGCCCGACTACGGCTTGGAGTATTTCATCGATAAGGATGGATACCTGCAGTCCAAGCAGAACAAACTTTTCACAACAGACGACTATGTAATCAACATTGGTCCGCAGCATCCTGCCACCCATGGTGTGCTCCGCCTGCAGACTGTGCTTGAGGGAGAAACAGTAAAGCGTGTTTATCCCCATTTCGGATATATACACCGTGCCATTGAGAAGATGTGGGAAGGAATGACCTACCCGCAGACACTTGCATTGACCGACCGTCTCAACTATCTGGGAGCCATGCAGCACCGCCATGCGCTGGTTGGTGTTATTGAAGAGGCCATGGGTGTTGAGTTAACCGACCGCATCAAGTACATCCGAACCATTATGGACGAGCTGCAGCGTCTTGACTCCCACTTGCTCTACACCTCGTGTGTGGCTCAGGACTTAGGTGCTCTGACTGCTTTCCTCTATGGAATGAGAGACCGTGAGCATGTGCTTAACGTGATGGAGGAGACAACAGGCGGACGCCTCATACAGAACTACTACCGCATAGGTGGACTGCAGGACGACATCGACCCGAACTTCGTCAAGAACGTTAAGGCTCTGGTGGCCTACCTGCGGCCTATGATTAAGGAGTATATGGATGTGTTCGGCGACAATGTCATCACCCACAACCGTCTGGAGAACTGCGGCCCCATGAGCCTGGAAGACTGTGTGAGCTATGCAGTTACAGGACCTGCCGGGCGTGCTTCGGGCTGGAAGAACGATGTGCGTAAGAACCATCCCTACGACATGTACGACAAGGTGGAGTGGGAGCAGTGCACCCTTGAGACTTGCGACTCTATGGGTCGGTACCTTGTGCACATCAACGAGATGTACCAGAGCCTGAACATCATTGAGCAGCTCATCGACAACATCCCTGAAGGCGACTTCTATGTGAAGCAGAAGCCGATCATCAAGGTGCCTGAGGGACAGTGGT
>CAMYZK010000143.1 GCA_947303825.1 uncultured Prevotella sp.
GAGCGGCTGCGCACAGATTTCTTCTCGGAATACTCATTTCTAGACTTTTTAAAGTAGACTCATCTATTCATCTATCATTTATCGTTTTCTTTCCCCCTTTCACATATACCCCCTTGCCAGAGGTCTTGCGGGCAGGCCTTCCCAGCAGGTCGTATTGTTTCTTGCCGGTCTCGTTGTTGCCAGTGACAGGCACTATGCCGTCGGGGGCAGTGACGGTGAGTACTCCGCTCACATATTTGAAGGTGTAGTTGTGGGCCTCGGCACCGCTTGGCACTATGTCGTAAGTTCCGGCAGGGCTGTTGGCATCGGCTTCACAGGTAACAACTGGCAGGCGGGAAAGCACCTCGTAGGTCTCATGGTTGCGGAATCCCCGGTATGTCACCTCGAAGTCGGGGTTGGGCTCTCCCTGTTGGCGTGAGTACGACTTTGCCGTTACAGTCAGCGTATACGGTTCGATGGTTAGCTCACCGTCTGCGCATATCAGGCCTGGCGTGGTGATGGTGCCCGGCAGTGCGTGTATGGCGTATGTGCCAACAGGTGTGGTGGGCTCTTCCAGCTCCTGGCACACCAGCTCTGGCTCGCCCTCTATGGGAGCTCCGCTCACGGTATAGGTCATGTTGCCCCTTGTGGTGCCGTAAGGTCTGGCTAGGGGGGCTGCTGTCACGACGGGAATGCCAGTGTAGGCTATGACGGTGTTCTTTGTCCACTTCTCGTCCTGGCTGTAGGCATCGACCAGCTGTTCTGGAACGAAGATGGTGACTTGTGAGCTTACCACGCTGCTGCCCATTGGTACCACGGCCGTGGGGTTGGTAATGGCCAGATAGCGCAGTGCCGAGCATCCCACGAAGGCATACTGTCCCATCTCTGAGATGTTTTCGGGCAGTGTGAGGCTTACCATCGATGACATGCCACGGAAGGCATTCTCGGGTATGGAGGTAAGGCCGGTGAAGTATCGCAGCTCGTTGAGGTGCTTAATGTTGCTCTTGTTGCGGAACATCTCGCCCAGCGAGGTCACGGCGGCAGCTTCCTCCCAGGTGAGTTCTCCGTCCTCGTCGTCATCCCATGCTTCCAAGCACAGCAGGCGGGCGTTGGTGTCGGTAAAGGTGATGTAGTGCAGCTTGTTGCGTAGTGAGAGCACGGCCTGCTGTAGCTCGTTGGTAGAGCTTTCTATGTTGTCATAGACAGCTTGCTCGTCACGGGTTTCAATACCCTTGTCGGCAGCGGTTTCAAGGAGCTGCTTCAGCTTCTTGGCTATGTTGTTTTGCTCCTGCACCGCCTTCATGTCGTCTTCGGCAATGAAGACCCACTGGCACTGTGCGGGGTTGGAGGCATAGTCCACATCCCAGTAGAGTCCGAAGGTGGGGCTGGCAGCATCCGACTTATGGTTGGCATCTATTCCCAGATACTGCCCCTTCTTGTAGGTGGCATCTTTGGCAGGCACCTGCAGGGTGTAGACACCATCGCCGTCGGCACGCAGCTGCCAGTTGGCCTTTTCGGAGAGAGAGCCGTCGGCAAAGCATGCCTTAACCCCATCGCCCACTCTCTTGTCGGTAGAGGTGCGGAACAGCACACCGTCGCCACCGGCCTGCGAGCTGTACAGATGGAAGATGCTGTCGGAAATGTCACCGTTCCAGATGTAGGGAAGACCCTTGCGGGCAACTATGGCCTGGGTGCCGTATGCCTCGCCCTTTGAAAGATACTTCCTGGTGCCTACGTTCATTATATAGCCTTTGGCCCCCGGTGTCACCTCAGAGGTCTTAGGCTGAAGATTGGTGCGCACCTCTTTGATAGTGCCGAAGTCTCCCCATACGGCAGCTGCCGCATACAAGTCTTTCGATCCGGCAGGAACGAGCAGCGTGGCCTGCTTGGTGTCCACTCCCTGGAAGGCATTGGAAGCCACGCTTATACTCTTCGGGTCGGGACATCCCACCTGTACGGTCTTCAGGGCAGTGCAGCCGTTGAAAGCCTTGTCGCCTATTAGAGACACATACTCTGGCAGCTCAATGGCAGTAAGACTGGTGCAGTCCATGAATGCCTGGTAGTATATGCGCTCAATGCTCTCGGGCAGGGTGATGGAGACTAGCTTGGTGCAATGTGCGAAGCTGTTGCCATAGACATCGGGCACCGAAGAGAAATAGCGGAACTCGTTGAAAGAGGTGATGTCTGATGACTGGAAAGTATACTCTGACAATTCGGATGCCATGGCTGCCTCGGCCTGGCTAAGCTCTCCGTCGGCGTCAAGGTCGAAGTTGGCTCTGCACCGCTGGGCCACGGTGGCATCGGCAAAGTCTATCAGCTTGAGTTTCTTGCGCAGCGACTGCTGTGCTGCCAGCAGCTCGTCGGTAGAGCTTTCCAGACGGTCGAGGACAGCCTGCTCTGCCGAACATTTCACGTTCTTTGCCAAGGCAGTGGCAATGAGTCCTTCCAAGGCCTGGGCTGCCTCGAAGTTGGCGGTGGCATCGGCATCGTAGGGCACCAGCCTCCACTGGCACGATGCCTTGTTCCCCTCATACACTATGTCGCTGTAAACACCCCATGTGGGCGTGGTAAAGTTGCTCTTGTGTGCATTGTCCACACCCAGTCGCCATGCGGCATTATAACGGGCTCGTCCTTCTGGAATGCTGATGGTATAGGTGTTGTCGCCAACGCTCTTTACCGCCCACTGAGAGGCTTGGGTAGACGAAGTGCCGTCTACAAAGACAGCCTCTACGCCTGAGCCTACGGTAGGGTCGGAAATGGTGCGGAAGAGATAGTGTCCGTCTCGCTCGGTGTCGTCGGAGGTGATGTAGTACACACCCTCTGGCAACGAGGCCGTGCGGCTCAATTTGAAGCGCATGGGGTTCTTCGTGCCCGCTACGGCCTGTGTGCCGTATGCCTCGCCCTTTGTGAGGTAGCGTCCCGAGCCTACGTGGTAGAGGTAGACAAGGGCATCCTCGGTAAGTTCTATGAAATTGCCCCTCGACAGCTCGCGTTGTTCTTTCACAGTGCCGAAGTCGCCCCACTGTTCCTGCTGCAAGAGCAGGGCCTTGGTGCCTTGCATGATGTGAAGGGTGGTCTGACTCAGGTCAATGTCGCTGAAGACACCGCTGCCCAGGGCAATCTTCTGTGGCTGCATGGTCTTGATATAGAGGTCTCTGAGTGCTGTGCAGCCGCTCATGGCTCCGTCGCCTAGGCTGGATATGCCTATTGGTAGCGTGAGCTGTGCCAATGACGTACACCCCTGGAAAGCACGTGCCGGCACTTCTCCGACGGCGGCAGGCAGGGCAATGTCGGTAAGTGCCGTGCAGCCGCTCATGGCCTCGCTGCCTATCTCGGCAAGGCCGTCAGGCAGGTTCAGTGTCTGTAGGCTGGTGCATCCCTTGAAGGCACACTCATCCACCCTTTTGATATTGGAGGGCAGCTGCACCTCTGTCAGACGCTGGCAGTCCATGAACGCCTCGGCACTGATGTCGGCGAGGCCGGTAAAGTAGTGCAGCTCGTTGAAGGTTTTTATGGCCGATGCCTTGAGCACCGTTCCGAGCGATGTCACGGCAGCGGCCTCGCCAAAGCTCAGCTTGCCGTCGCCATTCTGGTCCCATGCCTCGGTGCAGAGCTTGCGGGCAGTGGCATCGGCAAAGGGCATGGTGCGCTCTGCGTAGTTCTCTGGCTCAATGCCTACTATGACTTCACGGTAGGCGTTGTAGCCGTCGCCCGAACCTCCTATTCCCTGCTCGCCGGGGGTGAGGTTGGACAGGTAGTAGTAGCCGTCGCTCGTTCCGCCCCATCCCCAGTTGATGTGGTAGCGCCGCTGGCCGTCATAGCCGTCGCAAACAAAGGCATGGCCGGCTTCGCTGTTGGCTCCGCTTATGTAGACGGGTCTGCCCTCCGACACCTCTTTGTATATCAGCTCGTCCCAGGCCTCGTCGCTCGACATGCTCGACACAAAGCGCACGCTGTTGCCAAAGCCGAAGTACTGGCGCAGGGCATCGTCTACCTGCGAGGAATAGGCTCCCGACGCACCATTGGTATAGTCCATGTAGACCGCCACTCCGCAGTAGTGCATCAGCTGGGCCACGGCCTTCTTGGAACGTGCCGACGAGCTGGAGCCGTAGGTGTCGGTCATGGCATCCCAGTCGATGGGTGCCCCCTTGACAATGCCGTCAACATGCAACTGACCGTAGGTGGCATGCGACGTGCTGGTATAGTAGGCAGGCATGTCGGCCTGCGTCTCTGTCACCATCTTAGAGCGGTGGTAGTACATTATCTGTGCGTATGCCGTTGCCACACATCCAGTCACCGAGCGTCCCAGCGTGAAGTACATGGGGCACTCGTCGTTGTACGGACTGCCCTGGCTCCACTGGCTGGTCATGAGCTGAGGCACCTTGGGGTGGGCTGAAATGCGGTTGGGGGAGATTTTTGCCACCGCTTGCAGGGCTTGCAGCTGCTGTGCATATCCGTCGAGCCACTCCCGCATGTTGGGAGGCATCTTGTCGTAGTCGAACGTTCCGCTGTCGCAGTAGCCCAATATGCTCTCGGCTGCCTGGTCGTCGCCGCTGACGATAACGAATCCGGCGTTGCCGGCACGGTTGAACACATAGTATGGACTCACCGTCTCATCGGCCGAAGTGTCGGCAGCGGCAGGACTTAGTCGGCGAGAGCCTGTCTGCCCTTGAAGAAACTGCAGGGCGCTGCGACGGGCCTCTCCGCGCGTTATGGGACGTGCCATGGCTGTTGTGCCGGCAATGGCCAGCAAGAGTATGGCAAAAACTGCAAACAGTCTGTGGTTTTTGGTCAGTGGTTCTCTGTGGAGACCTCCGCGATGCGCCTGAGCACCAACGGAGCGCAAGAAAGCGGCAGAACCGGACTCATGGCTAATAGTTGCTGTCATCATATCAGTTGTTAGGTTTATATTCAAGGTTAGCATTCTTAGGGTAGGGCAGAAGGGGGTCAGCCGCTTTACCTTTCAAGAACAGTGCAAAGGTACATCTTTTTTTTCTTAATTTCAATATTTCTTCTTCATTTTTTTTATGGTACACCCAGATTTTTCTGTGGCAAGCCCCTAACCACAAATGGGGCAAGGTTTCCTGCTTGTCATTTCATGCGCGCGTGCGTAAACGCGTTATGTCGTAAATGACACCACTCGTGCTACTGGTGCTACTGACCGCTGATTTTCAGGTATTTATGACGATTCGACATGCTACTACTGGTGCTACTGCTGGCATTACTGCTGTTTTCCTGCCAACAGGAAAGACTCCCTTGGATTGTAGGGTAGGGGAAAGTTGTTGCTGACGCAGTTCTGCAACAAAAAAGGGCAAGACTTTTGTAGAAAAAGGCACGCCTTATTCTGTAAAACAACTTGTTTTACTTGGTAGCTCCAGCCCTTTTACTTGGTAGTGCGAGTGGGCCTGTCAGTAGCACGAGTAGCACCATCGCGATACCGATAACTTGCTGACTGTCAGAGTCCAGTAGCACGAGTAGCACCAGTAGTATGAGGAGTGCTACTATGTTCCTCAATGTGTGTCAAAGACAGGCGAAACTGGTGAGAACAAAAACGTTCCGAACACGCCTTTGTAAGACAATTTGTGTTACAATTTGGAAAACTTTCAAGCCACTTAGTAGTTTTTTGGATTTTTCTTGGTTAGTTAAAGAAAAATTGCTATCTTTGCAGACTAAACCTAAAATATAAAACCCACTACATAAAAGAGAACGTTCTGTTGTACTAGAAACAGGGAGGTTTATCAGTACCTCACTGGTTCTGTTCAGAATAACTCGACAGTATGAGGAACGAGCAAAAGAATTAACAACCAAGACGAAATGATAAAGAATTTGACAGTACTAACCATGATATGTGCCACAGCATTGCTCTGCCGAGCGTGAGCAGGCTCGGCAGAAAGGGCAAGGCCGCGAAAGTGAAATTAGAGCCAAGCTCGCCCGAAAGGGCAAGGCTGCGAATAACTTAAATTATGAACGTGAAATTCAAGATGCCTAGATTATGGCGAACAGATACTGGTAGGAGCATACTTAAAGAATTGATTCTCACCACTTTGGCTACCACCATCTCCATCGTCCTTACATTCGGAACGGCGGCGTGGCTGGAGCATCGTAAGAAGGAGAACAACCGTCGGCAAACGACTATGATGGTCATCAGTGACATCCAGTCTTTCCAATCAGACCTTCAAGACTATCAGGATAAGTTTTTCGTCAAGTGGAAGAAAGACATCGAAGAGCTGAAAGCCATGTCGCGCGACAGCATTCTCCGGCTTACCGATGAGGAAAGAGAAAAGTACTGGAATGCCCTTACTACTCCCCTCACTTTTCCACGCGACAAGACAGCGGCAAACATCTTCAGCAGCGACATCAGCATCTGGCGAGAAGTAGGCAACTTCAAGTTCATCAGGATGGTAGGCCAAGTATATTCCTACATAGACGATATAGAGAAGAACATTAAGGTGAAGATGGATGAAAAGGGCCGTATTGACAATACCATCAGAAATAGGAAGGACATGAAGAGCTTGTCCAATGGCGAGAAATTGATTTACTTCATGCAACAGGAGGAAGTGCAGAGCTACTTGGACGACTTCTGCAACGGTTTCATCCCTTATATGCAATATTGCATCGATGATATGAAAATTGCAGTTGACAGATGCATGAAAATAGCGAATGTAACGCAAGAGGAGCTAGATAAGTTCATGGCCGACAGTGAATAGACAAACATTTAATATCCTAAAAGTGAGGTAATATGTA
>CAMYZK010000144.1 GCA_947303825.1 uncultured Prevotella sp.
CTGACACTCCTAGACTCGTTAGGGCCTATTAGTATGTCTATTTCATCAGGCATCTTGCCAAGCGAAAAGCCTTGCACATCGGTAGTGTTGATAACATAGCGCAGGTTGAAGTTTTCATTCTCATGCACCACAGGGTCTACACTCCCTTTGATGGTATAGTTCTGTGCCATGACATTGAGGCATGACAAGAGCCACATTACTGCTAGATATATTTTGGTCTTCATCAGTCCTTTTTAACTTCCTTTATTCTTCCATTTCTCACCCCTCATAAACACTACCAGTTCTTTAGGTTGCGTCTGGGGCGGTTCTGGTTGCTTTTCTGCTGATATTCGTCTATCTTGTTGCGTACTTGTTTCTCGCGCTGTTCTGCAGCATTCAGCATCTGGTCTATCCAATCTTTATCCTGCTGCTGATTTTTCTGTTGTTGGTCCTTGGGCTGCTGTGGCTGTTGCTCATCTTTCTTCTGCTCGTCTTTCTTCTGTTGCTCTTTGTCTTTGTTGTCTTGCTGGTCATTACCCCCGCCACCGCCTCCGCCTTTAGGCAGCTGCCTTTGGCAGAGCACCATGTTGTATCGTGCCTCATCGTCGCGAGGGTTGTTGCGTAGGGCATTCTTATAGGCATCGATGGCCTGCATCAGCAGTTGGTTTTTTGCGTTCAGGTCTTTGCTCTGGTTTGCCCTGGTCTGATAGAGTACACCCATATTGTGGAAAGAGGATGCCTTACGCACTTTATTGTCTTCATGGCTGGCAGCCAGAGCAAAATGCTTACGCATGTTTTTGTCGCGAGTGGTGTCTGTCGGCATAATCTTCCATTCGTCGGGAAACATGGAAGTTCCCAGATTGTAGTTTACCATTGCGTTGGTGCTGTCTGCCTCGTATGCCTTGCGGTACATCTCGTATGCCTTATCGCGCTGTCCCGACTTCATCATCTTGTTGCCACGTCTTACATTATTCCGCATCTCCTTTTCGTTGCTGTTGCTGAAAAGGCCGAACCCACTCTTTACCATGTTCCAGAATCCATCCGACGACTCTTGGGCACTCGCTGTTGCGGTGAGGGCTATGAATGCAAATATTGCTATTATTCTTCTTGTCATCTCTTAAAGAGTTTAAGTTTCTTCAGTGTGGGATTACGGCGGTCGAGAATACATATCTCGATGATAAGCAAGATGAGAGCCAGCAGTCCTACTGCCTGAAACTGTTCGTCGTAGTCGCTGTACAGGGTAGACTCGGCCTTCTCCAGCTTGTCAAGAGCTTCCTGCAATTGCTTCAGGGCAGTGGCATTGTTCTCCACGTGGATATAGACTCCACCGCCTGCCTGTGCCACGTCCTGACACATCTGCTCGTTGAGCTTCGACATCACTTCCTGGCCGGTATTGTCTATCATGTAGCCATTGGTGTCGCCGTTGCTGTCTACATTAGGCACTAGGGAGCCTTTAGGAGAGCCTATACCCAGCACATACACGGTGCGGCCCTCTTCATGGGCTTCCTTGGCAGCTTCAAGGGCTTCTCCCTCATGGTCTTCACCATCGGTTATCAGCACAATAGCTTTTCCTACATGCTCCCGCTGGGTAAAGCCCAGACTGGCCGTCCTTATGGCGGCAGCGATATAGGTGCCTTGTTCGCGAATCATGGATGGGTCTATGCTCGAAAGAAACATCTTTGCCGACACGAAATCGCTTGTGATAGGCAGTTGTATAAACGCATCGCCAGCAAAGATTACCAACCCTACACGGTCGTTGGTAAACTGGTCAATAAGCTTAGTGATAATCATCTTTGCCCTGTCCATTCGGCTGAGGTTTCCGTCGACGGCCTTGTCTACAGCCCTCATTGAGTTGCTCACGTCAATGGCGACGATAGCTTCGATGCCAGCCTTTTGCTTTTGGCTTATTGTCTTTCCAAACTGAGGACGTGCCAACATGATGATGAGCAGCACCAAGGCTGCCTCAAGAATCCAGAACTTCACTGTTGGTCTCCATTTAGACACCAGTGGCATAAGCTGGCTCACCAGCTCGGGGTCACCAAACCTCTTCAGACGCTTTTTCCTGTTGCGGTAGGTGACATAGTTGATTAATGCCAGCACTGCTACAACAGCCAGCAGGTATAAATATTTCGGGTCTTCAAATCTGAACATTACGGTATCCTCCTAAACACTGTTATCCTTAGCAGAATTTCCAGCAGCAGGGCAATGATTGCAGCCATTACCAGTTTCTGGTAAATGTCTCTCACCTTGCTGTAGTGCCGTACATCCAGCTTCGATTTCTCCAGTTGGTCAATGTCGCTATATATTTCGCGCAACTCTTCCTCATTTGTAGCCCTGTAATAACGGCCATTGGTCATTTGTGCTATCTTGCTCAATGTCTGTTCGTCAAGCTCATCGGGCAATACCAGGTTCTGTGTCGTTCCTCCCACGATGACGGGATAAGATGCTGTGCCGCGTGTGCCAACACCTATTGTATATACGCGAACTCCAAGGCTGTCGGCCATTTCCGCAGCCATCAGCGGTGATATTTCTCCATAGTTGTTGCTTCCGTCAGTAAGCAGTATTACCACTTTGCTCTTTGCTTTAGAGTCTTTCAGCCTGCTAATAGCATTGGTTAGTCCCATTCCTATGGCAGTCATGTTAACTAGTGCACCGCTGCCCACATAGTTGCTTGCATTCTTAAGAAGCGACTGCAAGGCAGCATGGTCAATGGTCATGGGACACTGTGTGAAGGCATCGCCGGCAAATATTGTCAGGCCTATATTGTCGTTTGTGCGATTGGAAATAAACTCTGCTGCAACTTTCTTTGCTGCCTCAATACGGTTGGGGTGAATGTCGGGCGAAAGCATGGACGACGATACGTCGATGGCCAGCATGATGTCTATTCCCTCAATGGTGTGTTCTTCCCAGTCGTTGTGCGACTGTGGTCGAGCCATCGCAAGTACAAGAAAGGTAAAAGCTGCTATTCTTAATACGGTTTGCAATGGCATTAGCCTGACCCTCCATGTGCGCTGTGCTCTCTGCAGGGCAAAGGTGTCGGCCATCCGTATTGTCGGTTCTGTCTTCTTGTGTCTCATCACGTACCATAATATATATGGTATGATGAGCAGAAGCAGAAAGAGGTATTCCTTATTAGCAAATTCAATGTCTAGCATATATCAATATAAGAATATGTCATACATAAACGAGCAGATGTAGGCTAGCATTCCCGCCACGACCACGGCAATGATGCCAATAGCAGCCTTCAGTGTCTTCCTCTGTCGCCTTGTCTGCTCCTGTTCTTCCGTAAGCTGGGGCTTTACTATTTCTTCTGTAGGAACATTTTCTTGCTTAGTCTGGTTGATGAAGTCTACTGCGTTTACAAGGTTGGTGTCGTTCTCGCCAAGCAGTGTGGAGTATTTTGCAAATTTCACCAGATCAGCAGTTACAAACAGCTGTCTTAGCTCGTTGAGCTTCTTAGAGTCGTTGGTGTTGGTGAGCCGTTCTATGATTTCACTGCTTGTCATCTCCATGGCGTTGAACCCATAGCGTTCATAAATATACTGTCGCAGGGCATCGGTCAGCCTTGTATAGTATTCTTTTGGATTGTCGGCACTGGCTATCTTGTCTGCCTTAATCTCGTTGATGGCATTCATAGCCTTCTGGTGCGGAGGTATTCGCTTAATAATCTTTATGCGCATGACAATGGGTTTGTTACTGCGCAGCCTGATTATCAGGAATATTTCAAGAAGAACCAGCAATACCACAATCCAACTGGCCACAAATGGTTTCCCCATTTCATCTTTCATCCAGTTGAATTCTGTTTCCTGCACGTCTTTTGGTCCGAAGAATTTCTCCACATTCGTTGTGTCAACGTCAACAGTATACACTTTGAGTGCCAGCTGCTGTGTAGCGTATTCCTTTCCGCTGATGCGTACATTGACTGGCGGCAGTGGATAGAGGGTGTCGCGGAAGGAGGTGAGGATATAGTTTACCCTGTGGCATTTCATTCCGTTTCCTTCGTCTGTGGCAGGTTCTTGTACAGCCTCAACAACTTCTATGTCGGTGGGCAGAAGAAGGCTGTTGGGGAATTCCACCTTGGCCGTATCCTTTGCGTGAGCCGTAATGGTGAGAGCCACCTGGTCGCCCACCACCATCTCCATAGAGCTGATGCTGGACTCCACGCTTTGTGCCGACAGTGTAGCATGGCCTGCAAAGCACAATAATGCAGCTATAAGCATCCTTGTGTGTCGCAGCCCTCTGTTACACATCAAGCCTGTCAAGCTATAATCTTTTTTCATTTGGCATTTCTCCATATATTGATAGCCTAGCGCCCTCTACGGTTAAACAGCTGTAGCAACTGCTTCACGTAGTCATCGTCGGTGGCTATGCTCACAGTGTCAACTCCGCTTTTTGCAAAAGTCTCCTTCAGGTCTCTCTGGTGCCTGTTCCAATATTGCCTGTAGGCCTCTCTTACCGACTTGCTCGACGTGTCCACATATTGCTCGTATCCGGTCTCGGCATCCACAACTTTCATCAGTCCCACCTTTGGCAGCTCTGTAGCCCTTCTGTCATAGACCTGAATAGCACATACGTCGTGCTTGCGGTTGGCAATATCCAGCTGCTGCTGGAAGCTCTGCCTTACGTAGAAGTCGCTTAGCACGAATGCAGTACATTTACGCTTCGATACGCCAGTGAGGAACTCCAGTGCCATAGAGATGTCTGTGCGGCAGCTTTCCGGCTTGAAGTCAAGCATCTCCCTTATTATATAAAGAATGTGTTTCCTGCCTTTCTTGGGCGGAATGTATTTCTCTATCTTGTCAGAGAAGAACACCACTCCAATCTTGTCGTTGTTCTCTATTGCCGAGAATGCAAGTGTGGCAGCTATCTCTGTAGTCATGTCGCGTTTCATCATCTGGCGCGTTCCGAAGTCCAGCGAACCGCTTACGTCGATAAGCAGCATTACCGTCAGTTCTCGCTCCTCCTCAAAAACCTTTACATACGGGCGATTGAAGCGTGCCGTGACATTCCAGTCGATGTCGCGCACATCGTCGCCATACTGATATTCCCTTACTTCGCTAAAGGCCATACCCCTTCCTTTGAAGGCTGTATGATACTGCCCGGCAAAGATATTCGAACTCAGTCCGCGAGTCTTTATCTCAATCTTCCTTACTTTCTTTAGTATCTCACTGGTTTCCATCAGGGAACTTCCACCTTGTTGATGATTTTCGATACAATCTCCTCGCTGGTGACATTCGATGCCTCTGCCTCGTATGTCAGTCCTATTCTGTGGCGCAGCACATCGTGGGATATGGCTCTTACGTCTTCAGGAACGACATATCCTCTTCTCTTTATGAAGGCGTATGCCCTGGCTGCCTTTGCCAGGTTGATGCTAGCACGTGGCGAGCCACCAAAGTCTATCATGTCTTTCAGTTCCCGCAAGCCATAACGGTCGGGATAGCGTGTGGCAAAGACAATGTCGGCAACATATTGCTCAATTTTCTCGTCCAGATAGACTTCGTTGACCACTTTCCTTGCTTTCAGTATTTCGTCGGTGGTAGTGACTGGGCTTACCTGAGGCAGTCCGCCTTCGCTTATGTTCTCGCGAATGATGCGTTTCTCCTCTTCCAGGGTGGGGTAGTCTATTACCACTTTAAGCATGAAACGGTCTACCTGTGCCTCAGGCAGGGGATAGGTACCTTCTTGCTCTATGGGGTTCTGAGTTGCCATCACCATAAATGGTGTGGGCATGCTGAAAGTGTCACTGCCAATGGTGACTTGCTTCTCCTGCATGGCCTCGAGCAGTGCACTCTGCACCTTTGCCGGTGCACGGTTTATCTCGTCGGCAAGTACAAAGTTTGCAAAGACGGGACCTTTCTTCACAAGGAACTTCTCGTCTTTCTGTGAGTAAATCATGGTGCCCGTCACGTCGGCAGGCAGAAGGTCGGGAGTGAACTGTATTCGGCTGAAGCTTGCATCAATCAGTTTGGCAAGCGTATTGATAGCCAGTGTCTTTGCCAGTCCCGGCACACCTTCCAGCAGGATGTTGCCGTCGCTGAGCAGACCTATGAGCAACGAGTCTACCAGATGTTTCTGGCCCACAATGACTCTGTCCATACCTGTAGTAAGGTTTGTGACAAACGAACTTTGCTGCTCTATCCTGATATTCAGTTCCCTAATGTCAATATTCTCTGTCATTTCTTTTTCTGTTTATTGTTAATTGCTGTTAGATAATCTTTTCTTTACAATGCTTTTCTTCTCTATTTTGGGTATGTTTATTTCCGTTCCTGGTTCAAGGGCATCAGTAGCCTTGATGTCGTTGAATACTTCAATATAGCAACTCATCTCAGCACTGCCGAAGAAGTGCTTTGCTATCTTTTTCACCGTGTCGCCTTTTCTTACTTTCAGCACGCTGTCTAGGCCTGTTATATAATATGCCCCTTCGCGAGTACGTATGTCCTTGTCGTTGTATTTCTGCCATATAGGAATGTCTTCTTCGGCTATAACTGTGGTAGAAGATGTGTCGGCTGCCACGATTGCTGTTTCCTGGTCGGTTTGTGTCTTGGCCGTCATTGTAGTGGAAGACTGCTGTTTCTTTGCTGGCGACAGGGAGTCTTTTTCCGATTCATCTCTCAGGAAATACCATGCTCCAATGCCTATGCAGCCAATAAGTATTGCAGCCACAGCCCACCATTTCCATTTGCTACGTGACTCGTCTGCATCTTCACCATATTCTTCCTCTTCAGTGTCTTCAGGAGTGT
>CAMYZK010000145.1 GCA_947303825.1 uncultured Prevotella sp.
CGACCTGCGCTTCATGCCCGCCATCCTCAAGGGTATCATGCAGCGTATGGAGCAGGGACCGCTCACCGGTTCGTATGCCCGCGACGTGCGCGTCATCGTTTACGATGGTAAGATGCACCCCGTAGACTCTAACGAGCTTTCGTTCATGCTAGCTGGACGCAACGCCTTCTCAATGGCTTTCAAAGAGGCAGGCCCGAAGGTGCTGGAACCCATCTACGACCTTGAGGTACTAGTGCCCAGCGACTATATGGGCGATGTGATGAGCGACCTGCAGGGACGTCGTGCCATTATTATGGGCATGGATTCCGAGTCGGGCTATCAGAAGCTCTCGGCAAAGATTCCTCTCAAGGAACTGGCCAGCTATTCCATTGCACTTAGCTCTATTACTGGCGGTCGTGCTTCGTTCCAGACCAAGTTCAGCAGCTATGAGCTTGTACCTAACGACATCCAGCAGGCTCTGATAAAGGCACATGAGGAAGAGCTAAAGGATGAGGACTAAACAGAGACCACTCCATCACAATAATCCCAGTTTCATCTGTGTGAAACTGGGATTTTTACTTGTATACCCGGCATGAGATTAGTCAGTACCTACTTGTATACCTGGCATGAGATTAGTCTGTACCTTCTACTCTGCTGTTGAATATCAGGGGTTATACATATCCTTGCAGTAGAACGCCATGATATCGTCCAGCATCTTCTTTGCTTCTACTGCAGGACTGTCAGGGTCAAGCTCGGCAGCACAGATATAATGGTTTATGGCCTCATGCCACAATCCCTTCTTCCGTGCTTCGTTCCCCAGTTGATAATAATCCTCTGCTGTCACTGTCTACTGGCAAGTTACTTGTAGAATTCATTCTTTCCTGCCGAAAGGGTGTTCTTCATAAGAGAACAGATGGTCATAGGCCCCACTCCACCGGGAACAGGAGTAATGAACGAGCACTTGGGTGCCACCTCATCGTATTTCACGTCACCCGTCAATCGGAATCCGCTCTTTCGTGTATCATCGGGAACACGAGTAGTGCCCACGTCAATTACCACTGCCCCAGGCTTTACCATGTCGGCAGTGACAAACTCCGGTTTGCCTATAGCAGCAATGATGATGTCGGCCTGCAGGCATTCCTCCTTCAGGTTCTTGGTACGCGAGTGACAAACAGAGACTGTTGCGTCACCCCACTGCTTCTGCATCATAAGCATAGCCATTGGTTTTCCCACAATATTCGAGCGTCCCAAGATAACACATTTCTTGCCCGACGTCTCTATGCCGTATCTTTGAAGCAATGTCATTATGCCAAGCGGAGTAGCCGACACGAAGCACGGCAGTCCAATAGCCATACGCCCTACGTTGATGGGATGGAAGCCGTCTACGTCTTTTCGTGGGTCGATAGCCTCAATGATTTTCTGCTCATCAATGTGTCTAGGCAGAGGAAGCTGCACTATGAAACCGTCAACATCGCCATTGCGATTAAGGCGGTCAACGCAGTCAAGCAATTCTTCTTCTGAGACATTGTCCTCATAGCGTATCAAGGTACTCTTGAAGCCACACTGCTCGCAAGCCAGCACTTTGTTCTTCACGTATGTCTCCGAACCTCCGTCGTGCCCTACCAATACTGCAGCCAAATGGGGTTGCTTACCACCGTTCTCCAAGATGGCTTTCACCTCATCTGCTATTTCAGACTTGATGGCCATCGCCGATTGTTTACCGTCGATAATGGTCATACTATTCACTAACATAAATGATTATTATTCAATATTAAGGTCGGGCCATCCCTGCTTTGCCAGCTCAGGGTCAAGGTCTAGCAGGTCGTCAACATCCTTGCTCTTCATCCCCATATAGATAGATACGTCGTGAAGAGCTTCAAGTTCCTTGTCATCAAGGTCGTTGTCACTCTTGCTTATCATGACAAGCATGCTGAGCAACTGGTAGCGCAAGTCAGCACTGAGGGTCTTCGACATCTGCTGTCCACAGTCGCCAATGAGCTGTATGAAAGCCATTGGCTTGGTGTTGTGAAGTTCCTCGTGCTTGGCAACGAGCTTTGCCAGCACATCCATACTCTCTTTCTCAACCTCCGGTCCGAAGTTGTTGCCCAAGAACTTGCTTACGTATTCAATCTCAGAATCATCCACCTTGCCGTCGGCAATGATAATGTACGAAGACATTACCAGCAGAGAGAGAATGAAGCTGTGACGCTGTTCCTCACTGAGTTTCTGACGTCCGGAGAATGTTCTGCGAAACTCATCGGTAATTTGAACATTCTCGGCAGACTGACCTGTCCTGGATGTTTCAGGAGTGTCTGCAACCTTGTCGGCTTCCTTGCCGCCAAAGATACTTTTAAACCAATTTCCTTTTTCCATGACTATTGTGTATTAATATTATTGCTTAGGCATTCCACCTTTCATCTGCTTCATTGCGGCAGCCATCTGAGCCATGCGTCCACGGTCCATTCCCGTTACCATCTTCATCATCTTACGTGTCTGGTCGAACTGTTTCATCAGGCGGTTGACGTCGTCAAGCTTGGTGCCGCTGCCACGAGCTATACGCAACTTGCGGCTCTGGTTAATAATGTCGGGGTTGGCTCTCTCTTTCGGAGTCATAGAGTTGATGATAGCCTCGATATTCTTAAACGCATTATCGTCAATATCGACATCCTTGAGTTGCTTGCCCACACCAGGAATCATGGAGGCCAAGTCCTTTATGCTTCCCATCTTCTTTATCTGTTGTATCTGGCTCATAAAGTCGTTGAAGTCAAACTTGTTCTTCCTGATCTTCTTCTCCAACTCCTTGGCCTGCTTCTCGTCAAACTGCATCTGTGCCCGCTCAACAAGGCTCACCACGTCGCCCATGCCGAGAATACGGTCGGCCATACGCTCGGGATGGAACACATCAATGGCATCCATCTTTTCACCAGTACCGACAAACTTGATGGGTTTGGTAACAACAGTACGTATAGAGAGGGCAGCACCGCCACGGGTGTCACCATCTAGCTTGGTGAGCACAACACCGTCAAAGTCCAAACGGTCGTTAAACTCCTTGGCAGTGTTGACGGCATCCTGTCCCGTCATGGAGTCAACAACAAACAGCGTCTCGTCGGGTTTGATGGAATTCTTTAGGTTTGAAATCTCTTCCATCATCTGCTCGTCAATGGCAAGACGGCCTGCAGTATCCACTATGACAAGATTGTAGTCTTCTTGCTTGGCCTTGCGAATAGCATGCTGGGCAATCTCTACCACATCCTTATTGCCTTCCTCGGTGTATACATCAACACCCACGCTCTGAGCAACGACCCTGAGCTGCTCTATGGCAGCAGGACGGTAGACGTCGCATGCTACCAACAGAGGCTTCTTGTGCTGACGCTCCTTAAGCATCTTTGCCAGCTTTCCGGTAAATGTCGTCTTACCAGAGCCTTGCAATCCAGACATCAAAATCACCGAAGGCCGGTTCTCCAGATTAAGCCCCGTAGCCTTACCTCCCATCATATCGGCAAGCTCGTCGTGTACAATCTTCACCATCAGCTGACTTGGCTTGATGGCTGTGAGCACATTCATTCCCAGGGCTTTCTGCTTGACAGTGTCGGTAAACTGTTTTGCTACCTTATAGTTTACGTCAGCGTCCAGCAGGGCACGACGCACATCCTTAAGTGTCTCAGCAACATTAATCTCGGTAATCTTACCTTCACCCTTCAGTATCTTAAAAGAGCGTTCCAGTCTTTCTGATAAATTCTCAAACATCTAATATAAACACTATTTACATTAATTCATCTTGCAAAAGTACAAATAAAAACTGATACAAGCAAAATTTAAGTAGTGTTTTTACACCACATCTGGAAATAATTGCCAAAAATCTTTGTCAGAACGGAAAGTTTTAGTACTTTTGCACTTCAAAATGAAATCATTCAATTAATTAATATTGTATATATGGCAAAAATGAAAGGCGCGATAGTGGTTGACACCGCTCGCTGCAAAGGTTGCGTGCTATGCGTTGAGGCATGCCCGCATGATGTCATAGCTCTTGCCGGAAAAGTAAACATCCACGGCTATCCATACGTGGAGGCAGTAAAGCAGGAGGATTGCGTAGGATGTGCATCTTGCGGCATTGTATGCCCTGACGGATGCATAACGGTTTATCGTAAACGTACAGAGTAGCTATGGAAGAAAGAGAAGTTGTATTGATGAAAGGCAACGAGGCGATAGCCCACGCTGCCATACGCTGCGGAGTAGACGGATACTTTGGCTATCCCATAACCCCACAAAGCGAAGTGATAGAGACACTTGCCGAGCTGAAGCCATGGGAAACGACAGGCATGCAGGTGGTTCAGGCAGAGAGCGAGGTGGCCAGCATCTATATGGTGTATGGTGCTGCCGGTGCTGGCAAGCGCGCCATGACATCTTCATCAAGTCCTGGCGTGGCCCTCATGCAGGAAGGCATCACCTATCTGGCAGGAGCCGAATTGCCGGCACTCATAGTAAACGTACAGCGTGGTGGTCCCGGACTAGGAACCATCCAGCCGTCACAGGGAGACTATTTCCAGGCAACACGCGGCGGCGGCAACGGCGACTATAACGTTATTGTTCTGGCTCCCGCAAGTGTACAGGAGATGGCCGACTTTGTTGACCTCGCCTTTGAACTGGCCTTCAAATACCGCAATCCCGCAATGATTCTTTCTGATGGCGTAATCGGCCAGATGATGGAGAAAGTGGTGCTGCCTCCATTCAAGCCACGCCGTACCGACGAAGAGGTAATTGAGCAGTGTCCCTGGGCATCTACCGGCAAGACTAGAGACAGGAAGCGCAATGTCATCACATCGCTGGAGCTGAAACCAGAGATTATGGAGCAGCGTAACCTTGCCCTTCAGAAGAAATATGCGGAGATAAAAGAAAAAGAGGTGCGTTATGAAACTCTTGAAGTCGACGATGCAGAATATATCATCGTAGCATTTGGCTCGGCTGCCCGCATTGCAGAGAAGTCAGTAGAGCTGGCACGGCAGGAGGGCATCAAGGTAGGACTGTTCCGTCCCATCACGCTATGGCCTTTCCCCACAAAGGAGATAGCAGCCCTTGCCAGCGGAAAGAAAGGGGTGCTTGTCGCAGAAATTAATGCAGGCCAGATGGTACAGGATGTCCGCCTGGCCATCAACGGTGCCGTACCAGTAGAGCAGTTCGGACGACTTGGAGGTATTGTTCCTGATCCGGAAGAAATAGTGAATGCATTGAAAACCAAACTGATGTAAGAGACAATGGATACAAAAGAAATCATCGCACCAGAGAACCTGGTATACAAAAAGCCTACTCTGCTCAACGATAACAACATGCACTACTGCCCTGGATGCTCCCATGGCGTTGTTCACAAGCTCATTGCCGAAGTCATTGAAGAAATGGGGCTTGAAGAAAAGGCTGTTGGAGTAAGTCCGGTAGGCTGTGCTGTCTTTGCATACAACTATATTGACATTGACTGGCAGGAGGCTGCCCACGGACGTGCACCAGCCCTAGCTACGGGCATCAAGCGCACATGGCCCGACCGCCTGGTGTTCACCTATCAAGGCGATGGCGACCTTGCCTGTATAGGAACATGCGAGACGATACATGCGCTGAACCGTGGTGAGAATATTGTCATCATCTTCGTAAACAATGCCATCTACGGAATGACAGGCGGGCAGATGGCTCCTACCACCCTGTTGGGCCAGAAGACGTCTACCTGTCCCTACGGACGCGAGCCAAAGCTTCATGGCTACCCGCTCAAGATGGCCGACATTGCCGCCCAGCTGGAAGGCACATGCTACGTCACCCGACAATCGGTTGAAAGCGTGGCAAGCATACTCAAGGCGAAGAAAGCCCTGAAGAAGGCATTCCAGGCATCTATGGACGGCAAGGGTTCGAGCCTGGTGGAGTTTGTTTCTACCTGTAACAGCGGATGGAAGCTCACCCCCTCTAAAGCAAACGAATGGATGAAGGAAAACATGTTCCCCTTCTACCCCAAAGGCGACCTTAAAGACACAACGATATGAAAAAAGTAATAATCATAGCAGGTTTCGGAGGCCAGGGAGTGCTCTCTATGGGTAAGATACTGGCATACAGCGGATTGATGGAAGGCAAAGAAGTGACCTGGATGCCTGCCTACGGCCCCGAGCAGCGTGGCGGCACCGCCAATGTCACTGTCATCGTGAGCGACGAACGCATATCGTCGCCCATCCTCAGCAAGTATGACATCGCCATTGTGCTCAATCAGCCATCGCTTGAAAAGTTTGAGCCAAAGCTTAAGCCGGGTGGAATACTTATCTACGACAGCTACGGTATCATCAACCCACCCACGCGCAGCGATATCAACATCTACAAGATTGACGCAATGGACAAGGCTGCCGAGATGAAAAATGGAAAAATCTTCAACATGATTGTTCTTGGCGGGCTGCTCAAGGTTTGTCCTGTGGTTGGCACCGGAGGAGTGGAGAAAGCCCTGAAGAAGACACTGCCCGAGCGTCACCATTCACTCATACCGCTGAACATGCAGGCTATCGACGAGGGAGGAGAGATCATTCAGAAACTATAAGAAACAGTTTTTACACCCATAAGAGGACACAGCAAACACACCGTTTTTCGTTTTTCTGTGTCCTCTTTTCATATTCTAGTGCGGAGTGACAAGGAATGAAGGAGGAGCAATAGCAACACCATTTGGCAAGCCAATGTAC